>CALELH010000435.1 GCA_937902595.1 uncultured Myxococcales bacterium | reverse complement strand
GAGGATCGTCTCGGTCATATCGCTGAAGATTGGATCGGGACTGTCCGCTTTGGGGTCGGCGACGAAGCTGGCTCCATAGAGGTAGCAAAGCACATCGCCAAAGGCGCCGTCTCCCGCGGACCCGCCTTCGCGAATGACCTCGCCCATCTATTACTTGGTTGGGAGATGTATGACGTCGCCCGACCTCTGGCGGAGTTCGCGGCGACGAAGCTTCCTGGCGATTTATCTGCCCAATACAACCTGGGTATTATCCGAAAGCTGAGCGGAGACTGGTCTGGAGCCCGAGAGTCGTTCCAGATCGTGCTGCAACACAGGGAAGAGGACCAATCAACTCTATGGAACCTAGGCATCGTCACGACGGCCCTCGGCGACTGGCCGGCTGCGAGATCCGCCTGGTCCCGATTGGGATTCGGGTTGCCCGCCGGTGAAGGAGACTTTGGAGCGGAGGGAGAGCTTACCCCTGTACGTCTCCGATCACCCTCGGGTGTCGCGGAGGTCATCTGGGGCGCTCGGCTCTGCCCTGCTCGTGTCCGCCTGAAGGGTATCCCCTGTCATGTAGAGTGGGCCTGCTTCGACGATGATGTACTCATCGATGGCGTCACAACAGGAGAGGCCGTCTACGATGGTAAGACCCTACCGATCTTTAACGTCTTGGCGGTAAGTAAGAGCGCAGGGCGGTCAAGAGTGGGCCTAAAAAGCGACGGTCCTGTGTCACCGATGAGCTTGGAGCGCCTGGTCCACTGGCTGGATGAACACCAAATCCCTCACGGCGACTGGCGGAATATTGGCCCGCGGGCACCATGCTCTATCGCGCTCGCCCCCAAGAATGAAGACGAGTTATCACGATGGGTCAGCGCGATACGAACTGTGCACGGTGATCTCGGTGAATGGCTGAGCCTGGACGCGAACGAATGACAGCCCGCCGGCTCGCTGCTCTCTTCTTTTACATCACGATCATCGCCACCATCGCGGTGCTGGGCGTCCGAGTCACGACTGACCCTAACTCTCTTATGTCCAGCCAAACGATGGTCCTAGCCTTCCCTGTCTTCATGGCGATGATGACTCGAAAGGGTAACCGCTATCCGCGGATCGGGGCGGCGATTGGTCTATTCGCAGCAGGGTTGGCGAGCGGAGCCCTGATACTCGCACTCACCCACTAAGTCTATCTAGCTGAATGTCTGTCGCTCACTCGGAGCCGAGCACTAAAAGCTGCTGAGTACAGGCGCAGGTTGCACGTCAGCCTATCGACCTACCGTCGCTAGCTCGCCATGACAAAAAAATCAATAAAGGTGGGAGAGGCCTAGCGGCCTTCGTTGACCCAGTCTGGATTACGGAACCGAGATGTCGTCTCGTCGAGTTCATCTTCAGCAGGGAAGCTCTGACCTGGGTGCAGCTTAACCGCCTTCGCCAGGAGCTGTCCTTCATCTTCACGAATATCTGGATTCGGAATGCAGCATTCCACCGGGCATACGGCCTGGCACGCTTCATCCCCATGAAAGCCCACGCACTCAGTACAGAGCGACGGATCGATCACAAAGATCTCATCGCCCTCAGCGATGGCACCATTGGGACATTCGGGCTCACAAGCTCCACAGTTTATACATTCATCGGTAATATGGGTTGCCACAACAATGTCCTCCACGAAAGAATCAATTCGTCAATTGAACCATGAACTCTTGTAGTTCCGAAGCCAAATCAGCGCTCGCCTCATTGTGCACCATGTGCCCTACCCCAGGCAAGATCCGCTTTGTCAGGTCATTTACCCGGTCCAGCCATTGGAACACCTCGGGTCTCACCCAGGGGCTCTCCTGACCACCTATCCAGAGTACTGGACAGGTTACACGCTTCCAAAACTCGGCGGCGATCGACGGCAATGTGGGCATCGGCGCGTTGGTTGTCAAGAGCGGATCATACTTCCATCTAAGTTTCCCGTCGGCAGCGTTCTTCGTCGCGAACCTGGCGGTCTCTGCCAACACGTACTTTGAGAGCCTCGGGAAAGCCCGCTCCAGCCGTCTCTCAACGTGCTCCACGTTGTTCATGGGTCGATCGCGCTTGTCGCTATCATAGGGCGCAGTCTGCTCTAACCAGCGTCGCATACGGTCCGGATAATCTTCAGCCCGTACAGGAACCGGGCCCAGCCCTTCTACCAAGACAAGCCCGTCGATCTCATCGGGTCGTGTCCCGCACCAGAGCGTCGCCACCATAGCACCCATCGAGTGAGCCACGATAACAAGCCGGTCACGTCTGACGTGGCGAACGATCTGCTCCAAATCTCGGACATAATCTGTGAAATGATAGTACCCACCGGCACCGATCCATTGGGTGTCCCCATGGCCTCGCCAGTCCGGTGCGACGATATGCCAATCGTTGTCGCCGAGAGCGTCTATTGAAAACCCCCAACTCCTCCCCAGGTCCAGATAGCCATGTAGAAAGAGGACCGTCGTTGAACCACCGCCATCCCAAACATTCAAATGATGCTTGAGGCCACTGACGGTGACCCATTCATCGGTGCGCTCCCGATTCACCGATACTGACTCATAAAGAAGAAGACACCTGCGCCAATGACAGCGATCCAGAGGACCGTGTTGAGCCAGCCTCCCTTCTTCTCACCAGTCTCCGAGCCCACCGCGTTCTGAAATCCGCCCCTCATCTTGGTCATCATTCCACCGCCGCCGGTGTATTCGATAGCCTCCCCATGTGGAGTCTCGGTGGTGCCTTCGCGCTCTGCACGCGCCTGCTCGGTCGCCAGCGCGGCCTTGCTCTTTTGACGCCCTTTACTTCGCTTCTTTGGCTTCGCCATGCCGTTTCATCCTCATAAAAGTCTTAACTGACGATGCTCAACCGCGGGCTCGCCACAACGCGAGCGCCTGCCGACTCGTCAGGGTCGGTTGACCGAGAGCATCCGCCGCCTTGTCTGTACACATAGGCATACCGAGCTGGATTCGCACCAGATCACCCAAGCCAAAGCCTAACAAACCCAAGCGGGAAAGTCCGCCCACTGTAGCCCGAATGAGAGGCTTAGGCATTCGCAGCACTCGCTTCTCCAGGATGCCTCCGATGGTATCGAGACTCAGAGGTTCTCCCCCTGCGATATTGTAGGCACCATCCATACCCTCGGTGGTCGCACACTCCAAGAGGAGATTGGCTGCATCGTCTATATTCAAGAACTGAAAAAACAGTTCGTAGTCCGACGGGCCAAACAACCATTTGGCGGATAAGATCGCGTCGAGTGGCCTACTGCGCCCTGAGTCGATCACGGAGCAGAGACGGGCAGTCACGACCTCGACGGCCTCGTCCAGGAGACGATACTCGGAGATGGTCGTCTCCACTAAGAGCTTAGCCTCTACGGGCGCCCACCCCATCCAAGCGGCGATGCGCCGGCGGCGGGCTCTGAGTCCAGTTCCGGTCACGATGGAGGTGCGCAGTGGAGACTCCTCGTCGCACGGCGCCTCTGCCCGTGCATAGACCCAATCCCGACTCGGGACGACTATACGCTTAACCCCCGCAGGCTCAGCGACCTCGAGTAGGCGCCGAAGGATCTCATGATCTGCGTCAGCGCCTGCAGTGGCTCCGGTCACGGCGAGGTGAATGACCACCTGAATGTCGTTAATGAGGAGCAGATCACCAATGTCTGTGTTCCGAAGATCGGCCTCGATGAAGTGAGCGGGCCCCAGGACGGTCGGTCGGACTCTGTCCAATCCAACAGTGCGCATGAAGGGGTTCGTGTGCATGAGGCGCTTCACTAGCGCCTGGCCTAGGAAGCCACTGACTCCGGTGATGAGTAAATTCATGACGCAGCTTGTCGCTCATACGTAAGGTCGCGGCGCCAATCGACGAAGCCGCTGGAGTCATAGAGACGAATCGCCTCTCTGTTCTCACGGTCAACGGTCAACTCCACGGTGCGGAACCCTTGTTGAGCGAGGGCATTAATGGCTGTGTACAGAAGAAAGCGACCGAGCCCGTTCCGCTGAAAAGCGGGCGCCACTTGAATGGCATGCAGTACCCCTACCCCCCCAAAGTAAGGCAGGGTCTGAACGGAGCCCACGAGCTGCCCGTTGGGTGCATCTAAAGCGAGTAATCTGCCTCCTGGTGCACCCAAAGACTCCCGTAATTCAGACACCGAGATCGGCGCGAACCCAAATGAACGACGATTGGCAAGATTATATAGGCTCGCGATCACGTCTCCATCGCGCTCTATGTTTGCATCGCGAATGACGAAGCCAGGGGGCAAGGGAGGCACCTCTGGTGGTAGACCATACCGACGAAGAAGCAGAGTCTCCTGTGACCGGTTAAAGCCACGCCGCTCAAGCAGACCACGGCCCGATGGCCAGTCTCCTGAGACGACCGTCCGATAGATCACCTTCTGCCCTTCATTTTGCATCTCAAGCCGTGACAGCAGTCGACTCCCCAAGCCCTGACCGCGGTGTTCTGGCGCGACAAAGATCCGGAATGCGCGAATCGGCTTGTCCCGATCGGCCACTTCATAGAGACCAGACAATAGGACGGCGGCGACACCTTTGGCGCTCTCAGCGAGAACAAACCATCGACCCCCGCGATTACTCGGAAGATTAACAAAGGCGTTAAAGGCATCATCTTCCGGTCCGTCCACGCGCTCGTCTAGCTCGTTTACACGTCTCAGAAAATGAGCGGTCTTCTCCAGATCAGCTGAAGTAAACGCGCGGATCGCGATCGCGTCGTTCATCGCCAAGAGGCTCCCTTTAGCTCTTTAGATTGCGTGCCCCCCAGAACCCGTATCCTGGAGATAGTCACGCATAGGCATTAAACCTCGCCTAAATAGAGTGTCTAATGAAAAGAACGGAGATACCAGCCGATTGTTTCGGCGAGGCCATCGGCGAGAGCGACCTCAGCCTGAAAACCAAAGTCTTGGGCGCGGCTGACGTCCAGAAATCGACGCGGCTGACCGTCAGGCTTGTCGGTATCCCATCTGATCTCCCCAAGATATCCTGCGCTGTGAGCGATCATCTCAGCGAGGCTCTTGATAGAGGTCTCGACACCTGTGCCTAAATTGACTGGAAGGGACCCCTGTTGAAACGCGGTCGCCCGCACGATCGCTCGAGCCGCGTCTCTCACATGCAGAAACTCTCTCGTAGGCTGGCCAGTCCCCCAATTCGTGATGTGGGGAGCACCATCACGGGCGGCCTCAGTGTACCGACGAATCATCGCCGCGACGACGTGACTGTTGGCGGGATCAAAGTGATCTCCAGGCCCATAGAGGTTTGCCGGGATGAGGACTGAGCCACGCAAACCGTATTGATGCTCGTAGGTCGCGACAGCTTCATGGAGCAATCTCTTCGCCATCCCATATGGACCCGTCGCTCCAGTCGGAGGCCCATCCCATAGGGTGTCTTCTCTCAGAGGAAGCGGCGCGTTCTGCGGATAAGCGCAGGTTGTGCTGATGAGTACGAATCTGTCGACCTCGGCGAGTCGCGCCTGCTCAAGCAGCTGGAGACCCATCAGCGCATTCTCATAGAGAAATCGCGCCGGTTCGGCCACGTTCGCGCCGATACCACCGCAGGCAGCGGCGAGGTGAACAATGGCATCAGGCCGATGAGTCATTAGGTACTGAGCGATCTGATGAGGGTCTGTGAGATCGACCTCGCTGCTCCGTGGCGCGAGGACCTCAGCGCCCGCCTGCCTGAAGGCTGCGACGACATACTGGCCGAGAAAACCGTTGCCCCCAGTCACGAAGACCCTCTGCCCCTTGATCGCCGGGGCGACGTCCTCGGCGAAGCTCTGCTCCAAGTGGGTCGGATCAGCCTCCATTGCCGACGTCCGTGCCATGCTCCCGGAAGTAATCAGCGTACCATCGGACCGTTGACTCGAGACCTCTCGATAGAGAGTAGCTCGGCTCGTATCCGAGGGCGGCGAGCTTGGTGATGTCTGGACATCGCCGCTTTGTGCCTCCCTCCCGCAGTTCACCGGGGACCAAGTTCAGTTGGACGCCAAGGACTCGACCGATCCCAAGGATAAGATCTCTGATCGATGTCTCTTCTTCACGGCCGAGATGGTAGATCTCTCCATCGTGGCCCTGGGTTCCGGCGATCCTGAAACCTGAGGCCCCGTCGGCCACATAGCAGAAGGCACGCGTCTCGAGGCCGTCTCCCTGAATGGGGAGATCGATCTGGGTTCTCTGGAGGCCATCGGACAGATCGATTATCCGCTGAACAATCTCCGGAACAACATGCGCGAAGCCCATATCGGGCCCATAGATATTATGGGGTCGGATGATCACCGTCTCGAGGCCTCGTCGACCGGCATAGTGGAGAGTCATGAGCTCTCCCGCGATCTTCCCCCCCCCATAACTAAAGCGAGGGTTCGTGACGTCAGGGATCATGAGCCGCTCACGCTCCGATGTCGGAACATGGGTCGGTGTATTGTACGTCTCAGAGGTACTCGCAAAGACGTAGCGACGAACACCGCAACTGAGACTCGCCTCGATGGTGTTCAGGGTCCCTTTGATGCCGACGTCAAGCACTGCGTCCGGTCGCTCATAGAAGTGGCGGGTACCGTTAATGAATGCGAGGTGCCAGACGACATCGCACCCTTCCGTAGCCGCTTCTACCGCGGCGAGGTCTCGTACATCGCCTACGACGACCTCTATCTGGTCGCTCACCGTCTCCAGACGCCGTGGATGCCCTCTAGAGTTATCATCCAGTACACGTACAGCGTAGCCATGCTCGACGAGGTCCTTAACCAACGCAGCTCCGATAAAGCCGCTCCCACCCGTCACCAAATGTCGTTCCATCAGCTGTACTGCCCTTCATTCATCAAAGCACCTGCTTGGTAGAAGATGCGGTCCGCGCCGCCGACATTCCAGATATCGACTACCCAAGTGTCGGGAGCGCGCTCGGCGAGATTACGCAAGGTGCGGTCATAGCCGGTATGGTTGGTGGCCACGAATACACAATCCACTCCATCACAGGCGTCATCTGCGGACCAATTACGGATGCCCTCACCGACCGGAATCGGATCCTTAAGGTTGTGGTCACTGATCCTGATCTCGGTCGGCAACTCGCGGTCGATATAGCGCACCAACTTAGGGGCGAGACTATCCCGCGTGTCATCGGTGTCCATCTTGAAGGTATACCCGAGAACAGCCACCCGCCGATCATGAAGCTGAGTTCTCTTCTTGAGATGCTGCACCAAGAAAGTTGGGATGAACTCATTCATCTTCCAAGCAGCGAGCAACATGTCCGGATAGGGGCTCCACTCGTTGATCATGCCAAAGTCTTTTCTCAGGCAGGTCCCCGCCGTCAAACCGGGCATGGCAATATGGCTTCGCGGATATTCATGATTCGCGAGTCGGCGAATTTCGTAGATGTTCGCGTCGAAGGTGTCGGCGACCAAGGCGAACTGATTAGCGACAGCGAAATGTACGTACCGTGCGATATTATTAAAGAGCTTCACCAGCTCGGCGCTCACGAAGTCCGTGTGTAGGACCTCCGGAGCCAAGTGGCTGAACAAGGTGGCTGCACGCTCGCCACTCACCGCGTCCTCGGAGCCGACGATCTGTGGCAGGGTCCTGAGCTCTTCGTAGGCCTTCCCCTCGGCGATGCGCTCGGGGCAGAAGGCCAAGGACAGGCTCTGACCAACGACCAGCTCGGTGTGACGGTCAAGCCACCGGCGAACATAGTCCGTTGTCCCAGGAGCGACGGTGCTTCTGAGACAGACGAGATGCCCCTCTCGTAGATGGGGGCCGATCCCATCCAAGACTCTTCTAATCTGATCGAGGTCCGTCTCGATGTGCGTATGGAGAGGTGTGCCAACCGTAATCACAATGGCCTGACTCGAAGCGATGACCGAGCTGTCATCGGTCACGGTCAATAACTTGCGACTAACCAACTCATCGTAACCAGGCTCTGCGAATGGCATCCGCCCGCTGTTCACGGTCTCACGCAGCTCTGGATCGACATCTAGACCGATCACCGACAAGCCTGCCTCGCACAGAGAGAGACCGAGTGGTAAACCCACGCGCCCTGTTCCGACGATGCACACATCATACTGGAAGGAGTCCGTTCCAGTCGCCATGGTGGCCTCTCTTTCATCTTCAGTACGTCCCACTCACAGACGCACAGCCCATCGTTCTTCCAACGTACCCGCGTGTACGGGTCGGCATAGTGCACCGCTCAGACCTCAAAAGGAACCGCTACGTTCACATGGCTTCACTTGACGACTCACCCATGGACGTCGGACAATCAGCGCCGATGTCCAATAATTATCCCATCGCCCGATTAGCGTCACTCGGCGCCGATGCCGTCTATCAGGTGTTTGGTTCTCTGAGCGCAGCGCCAACCCTACCGATCGCGGCTATCGATGCGTTCCAAGATGATGAGCCATTGAATCACCTACAAGCGGAGACCTTTGGGGCGCTGCACTCCGCCGGGTACATCCAGCTCGAGGATGAATGGACGGATCGAATCGACGGGTTCTTAGTGGTGAGTTCGAACCGACGAAGGGCTGAAGAGCACCTCCCCGACATAGAGCGTCAATTACGGACTCTCGAAGTGCAGCTTAAACACGCCGCCGAGAAGCGGGACCGTGGTCGACTGCTGAAGTCCAAGACAACGCAGTGGGAGGAGACAAACCGACACCAGTCTTTAGAGACCAAACGTCAAGCCCTCCTCGATGAGCGGGCACGCTACCAAAGCTCCATCGATAACGCCGAAGAACAACTCGAGCTGCTCGTCTCCGCCATCGCGAACGCTAAGGAGCTCACCAAAGCCCGCTGGCTCAATGGGCAGGTGGCTCGCGTGACGAACGACGGCGCCTTTCTGATCAACACCCTTAACACGATGAACAAGGAGCATTTCCGAGGGCGCCGACTGTGCGATGTGCTGGTCGTAGGACCCTTGCTCACCTGATATGAATGACTTTCTTGAAGAGTACGGAGCGCGGTTCGACGCGACAAAGCGGATCACTGACTTCGGAGATCGGCGCGCTGAGCTGTCTGCGGCCCAGGCCGGCGCCATATTGGTCGATCAGCGTCATCGAGACCGCCTTGAGTTGAGCGGCTCCGATGCGGCCAGCTTTCTCAATCGCCTCTTAACCTTCGCCGTGCACGAGATCGATGTCGGCGCTGGGTGTCGTCCATTTATGCTCGACTCTAGGGGACGGATTCTCTTGGCCTTTGAATGTCTTCGTGTCGATGACGATCGCTTCATCGTCGACGCGATAGCTGGTCATGGTGAAGCCGTCTCTAGTCGAATCGATATGTTTCACTTCGGAGAGGACTTTGCGATTGCCGACATCTCCGACAAGACCGCGATGATGAGCGTCGCCGGTCCAAAGGCCGCCGATATCTTGGAGTCGCTCTCACTTCCTCAGCCGGGAGAGAGATGGAGCCATGCGGCCACCCCCCTGGGTGGGGCGCCGGTTCGCGTGATTCGTTCTGGTCGGATCGCAGCGCCGACCTTTGATATCTGGACGTCTAGGTCTCACTTTGAGACGACATGGCGCCTCATAGTCGAGGCCGGTGCCACTCCGGCAGGAGAGCACGCCATAGAGGCTCTTAGGCTCCAGGGCGGTACGCCAGCGTATCCATCTGAGTTTGGTGAACATTCCACCCCACTCGACGCGGGAGGGATCGACGGCCTCACCGATGGTAAGGGATGCTATCCAGGACAAGAGGTGATCGAGCGCACCATCGCGATGGGGCGGCCTGCCCTCAGCTTGGTCGCCGTCCAGAGCGAAGCTGACGTCTCTGAGGGCTCGAGAGTGACGCTGGACGAAAAAGATATCGGCTCTGTAACGAGCGGCGCGCTCCTAGGCGACGGGAACTGGATTGGGCTCGCACTTATCAAAACACGCTACAAAGACACGGAGTCCTGGCGAGCAGGCAGCTCACCATTGACCCCCCGAATGACGGAGTCCTGAGGCGGATGGCGAAAGATTGGGCAAAGCTCGGTGGCGATGAGGGCACGGAGGTCGACACCAGCCGCTTGGGAAGAGCGCTGCGCTTCGGCGGCATCGCCACCAGAGTCTCAGGCTCTTTCCTGAAACGTCAGCTCGCTCGCCTCGGTCGTGACACCAACGAGCTTGAGGCAGCGGCCGGCGCAGCCATGGACAACGCCAAGCATATCGTCGAGGTCATGGGAGAGATGAAGGGCGCGGCCATGAAGATCGGTCAGCTACTGTCTACGGATCCTGACTTAGTCGATCCATCCTTTGCCGAACGACTGGCGACTTTGCAGCGGACAGCGCCTCCCATGAGCTTCGAGATGCTTTCAGCCCAGTTCGAGGCCGGCACGGACCGACCGCTCACATCAGTGTTTCGCTATTTTGATCCCGAGCCGATCGGCTCCGCCAGTATTGGTCAAGTGCACCGAGGTGTCCTCTTCGACGGCCGGGAGGTCGCATGTAAGATCCAGTACCCAGGTGTCGCCGACAGCATCGACAGCGATTTGAGTAACGTGGCGAGCCTGCTCAAGCTTGGGCGAGTCTTCATGAGCCGTGAGCGCGCAGACACCTTCATCGCTGAGGCTCGAGAGGCCATCACGCGCGAGGCCGATTACACCATCGAGGCCGAGAACCTTCGGCGCTTCCACAAGCATCTCGGTCATCGACCCGGCGTTCGCATCCCCAAGCCCATCGAGGGCTTCGTCTTTCCATCTGTTCTGATGATGGACTTCATCAGCGCCGAGCCATTTGTAGACGGGATCAACGCTCGGACTGATCCAGCGCTGCGTGACGCCATCGCCTCACGGTTCATTGAGCTCTTTGCCTATATGTTTCATGACCTCAATGAGCTGCACGCCGACCCACACCCCGGAAACTTTATGCTCGACTCAGACGACAACATCGTCTTGCTAGACTTTGGCTGCGTGCGTGCATTTGATCCTAACCAAGCGGACAACGTGCTCAGAATGTTGAGGGCTTTCTGGGATGATGACATGACGCGTTTAACCGATCTTTATCGGGTCATGGGCTTCGGCTCCGAGGGCATGGAGATGCCCGACGAGGAGGCGATGCGGACATACCACGGACTGATCCTAGAGCCACTCGCCACACACGGGAAGTTCCGGTTTTCAGACTTCAAGATACATAGCCGGGTTCGGGAGTTCTTTAAGAGTCATCTAAGCTTCCTGAAGCTAGTACCACCGGCGAACCTCCTTCTTTATCTCCGCGTGATCGCGGGCCTCAAAGGCATGATGACGTTGGTCGACGCAGGCGTTGACTTTCGAACTATGGCTGAGGCCTGCTGCGAGCGTCGGGGCGTCGAATGAGTACGGCGTCCCCACCCATTCAAGATGCGGCCACAGTTCTAGTTTATCGCGAACGGTCAGAGGTCGAACTCTTCATGGTCAAGCGGCACTCTAAATCCGCCTTTATGGCGAACGCCATGGTCTTTCCTGGCGGCCGCTTGGAGGAGCAGGACATCGACCCAACCTGGGCTGAGCGCTGCTCCATGACCCCTGCAGCCGCCTCGCAGAGATTAGACCATCCTGATTCAAACAAAGCCCTCGGCTTATACATCGCCGCCATCCGAGAGACCTTCGAGGAGTCCGGTATTCTCCTGGCCTCGCTGGATGGCCAACTCATCTCGCCTGAGACCGACCGCGGAGAGGACCTCATGGTCGCAGGTCGGGCTAGGCTCAACGCTGAGGAGGTCGGGTTTCTCCATCTGGCGAGAGAGTTCGACCTCACCCTCGAGCTGGGCGCCATGAGCTATTTTAGTCGCTGGGTAACCCCGGCTATCGAGAAACGTCGCTACGACGCTCGCTTCTTTGTCGCTCACGCTCCCGAAGCCCAGGTCCCCCTTCATGATCAAAAGGAGACCACTGCGAGTGAGTGGCTCTCTCCTAGAGATGCGCTGGAGAGATATGCGTCGGGCACCATTCAGCTCGCCCCACCCACTCTGAGAATACTGATGGAGATCGAGCGAGATCCGACGATAGTGACTCGACCAAGCGGCACCGTGAAACGCGCGATCGCTCCACAGCCGATGCGTAAGGACGATGAGCTTCATCTGATCCTTCCCGGTGATCCTGATTATGACCCACCAGGGGACGATCCAAACCGAATTATTCGACGGGATGGAAGATGGGTTTCAATCGGGGTCGGTGCCTGACTGATGGCCAGCGATACCGGCCACCAAAGCCCTGAGATAACCGATAAGTTACAACGACTACGTCGGATTGGCCTCCGACGAGATCCCAATGAGATAGATGCCCTGGTGAGCGCCCTCTCACACTCGGAGTCGACCGTCCGCGAGCTGGCAGCCCGTTGCCTCGGATGGCTGCGCCACCCCGAAGCTGAAGCTCCCTTGCTCGACGCCGTCATCGACGCTGCCCCCGGTGTCAGACGATGG
>CALELH010000434.1 GCA_937902595.1 uncultured Myxococcales bacterium | reverse complement strand
GTCCCACGTACTCGTCAAAGTCGGAGGGTCGTAGACCACTGTCGTGACTTGGCCCGTCCAATTCGACGGCATCTATAATGCGTCCATCCATGATCTTCTTCTATCGGAGTGCTAAACAGGTGTCCAGTATTTCAGTTGGGGCCCATTCGCTTGAGCGCTTCTCTAAGGAGCTCTTCGAATGTCATGGATTCTGCGTGCGGTGCAAGCTCGGTCATTAGGCTATCAACGTCCTTGCTCTTAAAGCCTAGATTTCTTAGGGCGCTCTCCAGATCGTTCAGCATCTGTCCGCCTGGTCGACCAGCGATGACGACACCGCTGACCTTATCCTTCAGTTCTAGAACGAGGCGCTCGGCGGTGCGCTTGCCTAGTCCCGGAATGGTGGTCAGACGTTTCACGTCTTCACCGGCGATCGCGCCCGAGAGTGATCCGGCGTCCATGCCTGACAGGCAAGCCAGCCCAATCTTTGGTCCGATCCCTGAGACTCCGATCAGCTGTCGAAAGAGGGCCCTCTCCTCAGGTTCGCTAAATCCAAAGAGGGTGATCTGATCCTCTCGAACGTGGGTGTGTATCGATAGAGTAGACTCTTGGCCCCGACGGGGGAGCCGATCGATCACCGTGAGTGGGCATTGAACTTCGTAACCGACGCCTGACACTTCAATAAGGACCCCTTCCGGTCCCTTCTCAGCGACGAGCCCCTTCAAACGACCAATCATCTTCGGCTCCTCTCTTGCGCCAGCGCGAGCGCTTCGAGCGCCGCCTTTGCGCTCTTTTTCGATCTGCGTGGAACTGCGGTTAGGGCAGGATTCGCGATCATACCGATGTGTTGAGCGTGGCACACGGCCACGGCGACCGCGTCCGCGGCGTCAACCTGAGGTACTTCCTTTAGGCCCATTCGCAGCGCGATCATCTGCTGCATCTGCTCTTTTCCGGCCCGACCGCTCCCTGTGAGGGCCTTCTTTACTTGCATCGGCGTGTATTCATGGACCGCGAGGCCTCGCCGCGCGGCGGCAGCTAAGGCGACGCCACGGGCTTGACCCAACACCAGGGCGCTGCGCGCATTTCGATGCTGGAAGACGCTCTCCGCCCCTAAAACGTCGGGTTGATACTTGTCGAGCAGCGTCTCTAAAGACTCGAGAAGGTATCCAAGGCGGGCGGGCAAGGCGCCCTTTGGCTCGAGCACAAATACCCCATTGTCTACGTGCGTGATCTTCGAGCCGTCTCTATCGACGATGCCCCAACCACAGAGTCTTGACCCTGGGTCGATCCCCAATACTCGGATAACTTTCTGCTTCAATTGGACCTTCGCAGTCACGATCTATCCGACCATACCCTACATGGTGTTTATCGGGAAGCGCTCTAGGTTAAGGCCGCCGACAAGGTGCCTACGGGGTGGCTGGAACGCCGCCGTTTGGCTGACGGACTATGATGAGAACAGAGAGGTCGGTCAGCAGGGTCATCGGGTCAGTTGTGATGACCCCATCTTCTCCTCGTGTGGCAGTGCCGATCTTGTTGGCGATCGCGGTGTCGGGATCGACAGCGTAGACGTCAAAAACCGCACCGGTCTCTGAGGCCTCGAGCCCAGCGTTCATCTCCATGACCTCCATTTGGATCGAGCTCGTTGACTTGATCTTGACGGGGTTAATGATGAAGGCAGCCCCAAAGGCCGTATTTGTCTGCCACGCAGCGGTCCCTGAGGCGCTGAGACCATAGGGTGGTAACTCAGACAATGTCACACGTTGGCCCACCACCGTTTGGTCGATACCAATGTCATAGGTCAGAGCATCAGGCATGGCGGTGAGTCGTAGACCACCACCCGCGAGGGTCACAGTGCCTCCGGTCGCGACCGGCCATGGTTGATGCTCATCACCTCGGGCGGGCACTCTGATCTCGACAGGGGCTCGGAATTCGCCAACCTCCTGAACGAAGATAACGTCCATAAGTCCATCTGGAGCGATCACCTCCATTTTCCGTGCTGGATATGGGAGAGCGTCGAAGCGATAGCGGCCGAGTTCGTCGGTCATACCCGAGATGCATTCATCTTCGTCGCAGCAGGTGATTGGACGTTCAGCCAGAGGCTCACCAGCGACGTCCAGTACTTGGCCCTCGACCACGCCCAGGTCCTCGGGGTCGTGTGGCGTAGTCCAGGCTGACTGATGCACCTGCCAACTCTCCACGTCTTGGACGAAGACGACCACGGAGAGGTCTTGGAACTCTTCGACCGTGTGCTCTCTATTGTGATTTACCGGGCTTCGAATACCTGTCTCGTCCGTATACTCCCCTTGGAAGGTGTATGACCGACTCTCCGAGATGGTCTGATCGGCCGTCAGCGGGCCGAGCGGGATACCGTTTTCATCTGGGAGCATCTTCTTAAATACGTGGTGAAACTCGGTCTGACCGTTGCTGCCAACGTTGTTGTAGGTCACGTTTTCCGTGATCGCGATGAAGAGTCTCAAGGCCTCGCTGGGATAATCGCTGAGCGCCGTGATCCCTACGTCCACGTTGACGGTTTGACCATCGACGACATGAGACACATCGATGATCATATCCGACGGTATGCTGGCGAACCCTTCTAGGTCTGACTCAAGGTATCCCTCGTCATTATTCACCTCGTTGGGGTGAAAACCATTCACTCCGTCTGCATGTACAAAGGGGATCGGATAGCTGCGCTCACCGGGGAGATAAAAGAGACGCCGTTCCACAGCTTCCCTTGAGATGTATGGATCGCTGCCTATGTTGTACTTAATGATCGTGTGCTGATCCGGGAAGGCGTCGAGCACCCGCTTGATCTTGATAGAGGCGGGGGCGCATGGCGAACAATTGGAGCCGGTGAACGCCTCGTGGAGAACCTTTCGTACGACCGCCGCCGGTGCTGCGTCCGGTAGCGCAACGGCCATGTCTTGAAGACTTGTTGCGTCTGGGGCTATTTGATTCACATCCGCAAGGCCAAGGTCCGTGGGCGCTCCTTCAACCCCAGCATCAATGATGACGACGGTGCTCCCTGAACTTTGTTCTTCTTTCGCGCAACCAGCCCCAAGGGAGGCGATGAGAAGGAGCAGAAGAGGTCTGATCCATGGAGCTGATCTGCTCACAGAATTAGCCTCGATAATTGTGGCTGCTGGCATTTGTCCCCCCGTGGCGCTCTCTCGGCGCTCTCCGACTCTATCTTTGTTGTCGAGACGGAGCAAAGGCGAATTGTGGAGCGAATATTTCTCGTGCGGCCGCTGTTACAAGGAGAGGATCGCTTCGGATTGTGACTCAACATGCGCCAGTGGCATTAAGTGTCGGGCAATTGTGACTGGGAGCAGTCTCTGAAGGTCAAATGACTCAGAGTGAATGCTCCTAAGACTTGAGGCCTTTGGAGGCCTGTTTCTAGCGAGATCGTAAGGATTTCTTGGTGAGGCGGCAATTGTACCTATAGACGGTCCCTGACGATTGACATGAAAACATCCGTGTTCATAATATGCCCCTCCTTATTCAACCACTAATTGATTCGCACAGAATCAGAAAGATGAGCGGTCAAGGACGATGAATCTCGAGCAAGAAGGCTTTTCCATAATTAACGCGTTCCTGCGCTTCTCCGAGCTTGGGGCGGAGTGGGTGATGTGGCTGTTGCTGGGCCTAGGGCTCGTCATGATCATCCTCTTCTTTGAGCGGCTTGTTTTGTTTCGAAAAACTAAGATCGATGCGCCGTCTATGGCTCGTCAATTTGTCACGGCTCTGGACGCCGATGACTTCGAGCAGGCGAAGCAGGTCGTAGCTCGGGGCGTCGCCATGGAAGAGCGAGTCCTCGCAGATGTACTTGAGGTGGCTCCACGCGGGCCACAGGTGGCTGAGCAAATCTTACAGAGCGGCATTGTCCGTGAGCGACAGCGATATGAACGATTTCTGGCGTATTTCGGAACCATCGGAAATAACGCTCCCTTCATTGGTCTTCTCGGGACGATCATTGGCATCATCGTGGCTTTTCGTGAACTCGGTGAGAACCCTAAGGGTGGACTCGAGGTTGTAGGCCCGGGTATCGCTGAGGCGCTGGTGGCGACCGCGGTCGGCCTCCTCGTGGCGATTCCTGCCGTGGTCGTCTTTAACCTCTTTAAGGGTCAGGTCAAGACGCGGGTAGGTAACACCGATTTTCTGGCACGTATCGTCATGGCTTGGATTCAGCAGCGTGATTTAGAGAGCGGCGCGCCGGCAGACGCGTCGAGTGACGGAGACAGCTAGATGGCCGGTGGCGCCAATATGGATGACGACGAGGGCATCGTTGATATCAACGTGACGCCTCTAGTCGATGTCATGCTCGTTTTGCTCATCATCTTTATGGTGGCCTCGGCGTATATCGTGAAGCCAAGCATTGAGGTTGACCTTCCAAAGGCGGCGACGGGTGGCGAGACGATGGACACAACGCTGTCCGTCATCGTCACCAGTGATGGCAAACTCTTTCTCAATGGAGAACCCTCGACGACCGAGGCTATCGCTGCGCGCTGCAAAGAGGTTGCGAAGACCGACGACAAGGCTCAGGCGATTATCTCCGCTGATAAGATGACCGCTCACGGGAAGGTGGTCGAGGTCATCGATTTAGTTCGCCAGAACGGTGTTCGCCGTTTTGCTATCAACATAGATCCAAAAGAGACGAAGTAGGCGGTGTTCGCGCTACAGGACGAGCCGGAGCGTAAGAACCGACTGGGCATCCTTGTCGTGGGCGCTCTTCTAGCGTTTGTGGTCCAAGGCGGTGGTCTGTATGCCGCCCACAATTACGTGAAGCCGGACACCAAGGATAAGAACAAGATCATTGAGATCGAGTTCGTTAAGCCGCCTCCGCCTCCACCACCACCACCACCTCCTCCACCAGAGCCAGAGCCAGAGCCAGAGCCACCGAAGCCTAAGCCGAAGC
>CALELH010000433.1 GCA_937902595.1 uncultured Myxococcales bacterium | reverse complement strand
GTGGGCCCCCGAAGGTGTTGGCCTGGTCCTCGTTCGCGAGATAAGGGCAATTATCATCTTCGTTTGCGACACCGTCGCCATCTACGTCGGGGTCACACCGGTCACCGATACGATCACCATCGATATCGTCCTGAGCTGGATCTGGAAGCTCTGGGCACACGTCCACATCACCACAGAGTCCATCCTCATCTTCATCGTTATTGGCGTCGTCCCGGCACCGATCGCACACGTCCCCTAAACCGTCACCATCACGGTCCGCCTGGTTTGGATTGGTGTTCCATGGACAGTTGTCATCCTCTGCACAGACGCCGTCGTTATCCTGGTCAGAAGCGCCACTCCGAAGACAGCGGTCGCACGCATCGCCCAGTCCGTCGCCGTCCCTATCCGCCTGAACATTCGAGCCTGGCGGAGGTGGATCGGGGACCTCCGGGCACAAGTCAACGTCATTACATACGCCATCTTGGTCTGGGTCATTAGTCGCGTCGAGTGGGCAGGCATCGCAGAAGTCCCCTAGACCGTCTGAGTCTAAGTCGGACTGCTCGGGGTCCGCCTCTAGAGGGCAGAGATCAACTTCGCCGCAGATCCCATCCCCATCAACGTCATTGGCCCCATCGAGCGGGCAGGAGTCACAGGCGTCGCCTAGATCATCCCCGTCCACGTTGCTCTGGTCCGGGTTCTCCACCAAAGGGCAATTATCATCGGTTCGGCACCAGCCGTCCTGATCGCGATCATTAAGGGCGTCCTCGGGGCAACCATCACAGGCATCCCCGATCCCGTCCTCATCGGCGTCTTCCTGGGTTTGGTTCGCTGTGACCGGGCAGTTATCCTCGCTGGCGCAGTGGCCATCCTCATCGATGTCATCGTTGGGGTCGAGTGGGCAGGGATCGCAGACATCGCCGACCCCGTCTTCGTCACGATCAGCCTGGCCCGGTTCTCGAATATCGGGGCAGTTATCCATGATGTTGTCTACGTTGTCGCCATCACGATCAAAATCGCAGGCGTCTCCGACACCATCCTCATCAGCGTCTGCCTGGTCCGCGTTATCGACGAGCCGGCAATTGTCATCCCGGTTCGCGACCCCATCACCATCGGCGTCGACATCGCACTCATTTCCTGCGCCGTCTCCATCGACGTCTTCCTGGCTCGCGTTCCCGGCGTCCGGACAGTTGTCGGCGTTGTTATCCACGCCATCCCCGTCTCGGTCGCGATCACATGCGTCTCCGCGGCCATCGCCGTCGAGATCACCAAAGGCAAACGTGCTGTCTAAAGGACACGCATCTTCAACATCGGCGATCCCGTCGCCGTCGTCGTCTAGATCGCAGGCGTCCCCCTGCCCGTCTCCATCAGTGTCGATGCGTCGGGGATCCGGGATTTGGGGACACCCGTCCGCGCCATCAAGGACTCCGTCGCCATCATCGTCATCATCACAGATGTCGCCCTGACCATCTCCGTCGAGATCCTTCTGGTCTGGGTCGTATACATCTGGACAGACATCCTGGCTGTCCGGGATCTCATCGCCATCCTTGTCGATGGCGAGGCCCACATCAGGCGCTAAGGGACCGCTGGCCCCCGCCCCATCGTCACATCCCCAAAGAATAAATATCGCCGCCCATAGGACGTAACTCTTTTTCATCATGGCCTCTGCCAGTGGATCCTGACGCGCTCGAGGGCTGGAAGGACCGCTTCGTCTTGCCGACTCAAGCGAACCTCAAGCTCAATCCATCGGTTTCTGTTTGTGTACCCGGTATCAAGATTGGGACCAGGGATCTGCATTGGTGAGTCGAAACTCCTGCCCGACCAGGTCGCTCCGACGAGCCCCTCCTCGGTGGGAGCAGTTCGAACGCGCGAGTCGATCAGGGCTCCATTTGGTAGCGCCCCGTTCCAATCGATCTGGTCCCAAATAACATCCTGTGTGCCCCCGTCAATACGGATGCTCCACCTGCCCGTTCTTAGGGTGATCGTCAGCAGCTGAATCCCGGTCATATCACTGTAGGTGTAAAGAGTAGGCAGCCTCTGGGTGCGGCAGAGTTCCCGACCATTGGTGTCAAAGCGATACGCCATATTGGAGCCAATCCCAAAGATGCCACCCTCGGCGTCAACCGCCACGCCCATGATCGCGTCGCCTATCGGGACCGTGAGCAGTAGCTCCCCGTCCGGGGCGAACTTAAACAGGGCCCTGTCTCCCCAACCGGCCGCCCAGATATTACCATCCAAGTCCACCGCCATGCCGCGCGTTACGCCGCCACCCGAGTGCCTAAAGACCTGAAGTTCATGAGTGTCCCCATCGATGCGACCGACGTAGCCGCCGGGATTCCAGACCCCGTACCAGACGTTGTCGTGACGGTCGATAGCCATACCGTAGAACTGGACGTTGATGTTTCGGACCTCGTCTCCCTCAATGAGTTTTGCGCTCCGGGGGACTACGCCGACAACTCGCCCATCCCGTGTGTCCACCTTGGTAGGCGATCCAGCGATACCGGACGTCCACAGGAACCCTCGAGAGTCCACCGCGGCGCCGTACGCAGGCGAGGCTAGACGCACCTCCTGAAGAATCCGACAGTCTGGAATGAGGTCGACCGCGTCGCTCGCCACAACCTCCGTTCCGCTCACCCTGTAGATGGTTGTTCGGTCCCAACTGCCGAGCCACGCGTTCCCGTCCTGGTCCAGCGTTACCGCGCGGACTGCGACTCCGCCACTCGATGTCCCCGTAATCCGAGCTCGACACAGCAGGTTTCCATCTGGATCCAAGTGCACCGCGTTGCCTTGGGTGTAGTCCGACGCGTCGGCGTTGGACCACGCGCGGTTTCCAACCCACACGCTACTATCGACCGCCACGGCGGTTCTCGATGGGTAGTAACCATAGCTTGGATACGTGTCCATGATCTCACACGATCGTGTATCGATTTTGATGACCTCTCGATCGTTTGTCGCCGCGACCCACAGCACCGAGTCGCCCGTCGCTTCGCTGGCTCCGAGCGTCAAGGCGTCAGGGTCCCCATCCGGCGGGGTCAGGTTGACGACAGTCCCGCGATCCCAGTCGCCTCGGTCCTCGAAGACCATGTTGAAACAGCTCTGGCCGCAAAGCCCGCAATAGTTGACGGTGCCCTCATCCGTGAGGCCGTCGCAGTCATTGTCAACATCGTCACACTGCTCCAATGGCAACGGCCCACACTGACCACAGGCGTTACTCACGCCCTCATCGGTCTTGCCGTCACAATCGTTATCGGCTCCATCGCAGGCCTCAATGGGCGCCATACCGCACGTCCCACAGGCATTTCCGTCGGCCGGGTTCTCGTCCGTCACCCCATCGCAGTCATCGTCGAGCCCGTTACACACCTCCGCTCTGGGGCCAACCCAGTTGCGACAGCCTGTCTCTGGGCCTTGCTGCAAGAGGCTGCCCGGGACGCACTGAAAGACGCCCATGGCGCACTGACCTACGCCTACAGTCTCAGGAGGCCCACCATAGCAGGGGCGCGGTGGACCCTTCGGGCACCCGCAGACCTCCTCTACCCTGCCGTCACAGTCATTGTCGAACCCATCCCCGCAGATCTCTTCAGACTCTTCACCGCGGCAACCGCAGGGCCCTCTCAGGCCCTCATCGATCTTTCCATTGCAGTCATCGTCGATGCCATTGCAGATCTCTTCGCCACCTTCGCAAGCCTCCTCTGGACACCCTTCATCGACGAAGCCATCACAATCTGAGTCCACCCCATCGCCACAGGCGTCCGGCGTAGGCTTAACCTCTCCCACACATTCAGTGAGCTGTTCATTTACGCAGTCGGCCACGCCGCCTACGCACGCCCCGACACCCAAAGTCTTGGGTAGGCCGCTATAGCAGGGTTGTCTCAGGCGTCCATTGCAGATGCAGCCCTCGTCCATTCGTCCGTCACAGTCGTCATCCAGGCCGTTGCCGAAGTCTCCGTTCGGGCCGAGGCATGATTCGGCCGGCTGAGGACCACACTCGCCGCACCGATTCGTCAATCCCTCATCGACCACACCATCGCAATTGTCATCGATCCCGTTGCACACTTCGCGCCCAGGAAGAACCTGACCAATGCAGCCAGCCCTTTGGCCGTCAGCGCACACCCAGTACCCCGCCTGGCAGGCTGAGACGCCCAAGGTCCCCGCCGGCCCGGTGTAACAGCTCTCCGAGACTGACTCGATGCACTTGCAGGACTCGTCGATCTGCCCGTCGCAGTTATTGTCGACACCGTCACAGAATTCGTCTGGCGGCAAGCCGCATCCTCCGCAGGCGTTCTTTACGCCCTCATCAACGGTGCCGTCACAGTCATTATCCTTGGTGTCGCAGACCTCAGCCTCGAGGCCTCCGCAGCGCCCGCACGCGTTCAGGACCCCCTCGTCGAGGGTCCCGTCACAGTCGTCGTCGGTGCCATTACAGATCTCATCGATGGGCACTCGAGAGGCCTCACAAGGTCCGAGCGAGCCGGCCCTGCATACACGGAAGCCCGATCGGCATCGGCCGACCCCCGCGGTGCCCTCTGCACCGGGATAGCAAGGCACCGACTCCCCCTCGACGCAACCGCACCCCTCGTCTGTAAGGCCATCACAGTCATTATCGAAGGCGTCTCCGCACTGCTCTGTCGCGCCATCATGGGCGGAGGCATGCCGGTCATCACAATCGGGACCAGCCGGACAG
>CALELH010000432.1 GCA_937902595.1 uncultured Myxococcales bacterium | reverse complement strand
CCGGTGCCCAATGGGCCCACAACGCGGCTGATGCAGGAATACGCTAAGAAGTACTCAATGGTCATCGTCGTTCCGATCTACGAAGAAGATATGCGCGGTGTCTACTACAACACAGCCGCCGTGATCGACGCCGACGGTTCCTATCTCGGCAAGTACCGTAAGCAACACATCCCGCACACCTCGGGCTTCTGGGAGAAGTATTTCTTCAAACCAGGAAACGGAGGCTATCCAGTCTTCGAGACAGCTTATGCGAAGGTCGGCGTATACATCTGTTATGATCGCCACTTCCCTGAAGGCTGGCGCGCCTTAGGTCTCAACGGTGCTGAGATTGTGTTCAATCCATCAGCGACCGTGGCGGGCTTATCGGAGTATCTGTGGAAGCTCGAGCAGCCAGCAGCAGCAGTCGCTAACACCTATTACATTGGTGCGATTAACCGAGTCGGTAAGGAAGCCCCTTGGAACATCGGTGAGTTCTACGGACAGAGCTACTTCGTGAACCCCCGCGGCCAATTCGAGGCGATGGGTAGTCGAGATCAAGACGAGCTGATTGTCGCAGACCTGGACCTGGGTCAGATAGATGAGGTGCGTAAGGTGTGGCAGTTCTACCGAGACCGCCGGCCGGATGCATACGATGATCTGGTGGATCCCTGATGAGTGATTCGATGACCTCAGAGGAGATGATAGACCTCTGTAAGAGGCACTCGATGTTCAGCTGGGCGAAGGGCAGCGCGGTCAATCCGTGGCCCATCGACCGCGCTGAAGGGATCTACATGTACGGTCCCGAAGGCGAGCGAATCCTCGACTTCAACAGCCAACTCATGAGCGTAAACATTGGGCATGGACATCCAAAAGTCCGCGCCGCGATGAAAGCTCAGATCGATCAATTACTCTACGTTTGGCCTGGGGCCGCGACGGAGGTTAGGGCACGGGTCAGCAAGAAGCTGAGTGACCTCATACCTGGAGATCTAAATACGTTCTTCTATACCTTAGGTGGCGCAGAGGCCAACGAGAACGCCATGAAGGCGGCTCGACTCTTCACGGGTCGACACAAGATCCTAGCGAGGTATAGAAGCTACCACGGGGCGACGAACGGCTGCATGCAGCTGACGGGTGACCCACGACGGCTCGCGAATGAACCAGGGATGCCTGGAGTCGTGCACGTGATGGACCCAGAGCCGTATGAGTTCTCTTTCGGAACGACCGACGCCGAAAAAGTCGAGAGAAACCTCCGCTATTTGGAAGAGGTCATCACCTACGAAGGGCCGGAGACCATCGCCGCGATGTTCATCGAGACGGTCACAGGCACTAACGGAATACTCCCGCCACCAGAGGGCTATCTCCGCGGTCTAAAGACGCTCTTGGAGAAGTACGGGATCCTCTTGGTATGTGATGAGGTCATGTGTGGCTTTGGACGTACAGGAAAGATGTTCGCCTTCGAGCATGGCGGTATCGTCCCCGATATTCTGACCATGGCCAAGGGGCTGACCAGCTCCTACGCCCCCCTAGGCTGCATGGCGCTCAGCGATAGGATCGCTGCCCATTTCCAAGACAATGTTTTCTGGGGTGGCCTGACATATAACGCTCACTGTCTTGGACTCGCGACAGCTGAAGCCGTAATCGACGTAATGGAGGATGAGGGACTCGTCCAAAACGCGGTCGAGATGGGCGCTGTGATGCGTGGCCATATGCAGCGTATGCAGGACACGCACCCCTCGGTACGCGGATTTAGACAAATCGGGCTGTTCGGCATGATGGATCTACAGCGCGATACAGACGGGACGCGAATGGCCCCCTACAACGGCACTCATCCGGGAATGCAAGCGTTGGGGAAGCACTTTCGAGACAACAACCTGTTCACCTTCGTCCGCTGGGGGAGCTTCATGTGTAATCCCCCGCTCTGCATCACTGAAGCTCAGATTGAGGAGGCCTTTGAGATTATCGATCGCGGTCTCTCGCTCACCGACTCAGCGATGGACTCATAGAGGAGACCACATGTCTTGGACCATCTGGCACAATCCGCGATGTAGTAAATCTCGGCAGACCCTAAAGTTACTTCAAGACCAGGGCATCGAGCCGACGGTCAGGCTTTATCTTAAGGACCCTCCGAGCGCCGAAGAGATCGGCGAAGTCATTCATAGGCTAGGCGTTGAACCTCGAGCGCTGATGCGCCGTAAGGAGAGCCAATACAGGGAGCTTTCTCTGAAGAACGACGCGCTGACCGAAGCCCAGCTTGTGGACGCGATGGTCTCCCACCCCGTGCTCATCGAGCGACCTGTGGTTTTCAACGAGAGCCGCGCCGCCTTGGGGCGGCCGCCAGAGAACGTCCTCGACCTACTTTGATGGGTAAAGGGCGGCGCGACCTTCAGAGCGCCACGATGGTGACATCTAATATGTGCTGCATCGACTTCATCTCGGCCACCACTGAGTCGTCGGGCGCTCCAACAACCTTGATCCGAGCGCAGGCCGCGCCATTGTCTCCAGAATAAATTACGTTTCTCATCCCCTGAACGTTGATGCCTTGGACCCGTAGCTGGTCCAGCAATCCCGCCAAGACGCCCACGCGGTCCAAGTGACGCACCACGAGTTGATGAGTCGCCACGCTCACTCGCCGCAAGTTAACGCAGTTCGGAGCTTCCCCCGTCTCGTGCCAGACCTTGATCACTCGACAAGCCTCTTCGGCGACGGCGCTCTGAGCCTGTTCGTTGGAGGCGCCAATGTGGTGTGTGCCGTATACTCCGTCGATTTGGGCGACCTCGCACAGGAATGGACCATCAGATGTCGGCTCAACCTCAAAGACATCCAAACCTGCGCGAAAATCTCGCGTTCTGACGGCCTCACCGAGAGCTGCTTCGTCCACGATCCCGCCCCTCGATGTGTTTACAACCGTGGCGCCGTCAGGCAGAGCTTTCAAGACTTCGGCTCCAACCAAATGCCTGGTCTGTTCCATCAAAGGGACATGCACGGTGAGGATCGAGCACGTCTTCGCAACCTCAAGCGCTGACTCGCAGCGAACAACCCCAAGGCGCTCTGCGAGTTCTTCGTCCAACTCAGGTGCATAGCAAGCGACCGTCATCTCAAAGGCCTGCGCGCGCGCGATGACCGCCCGCGCGATCGCGCCCGCACCGATGACCCCCAGCGTGCTCCCCTTCAAGCCCGTCGCCTTAGAGTATCTCTTCTTACGCCATTGGCCTGCCTTTAGGTCGGCCACATTATCAGCGATTCTGCGGTCGGCATTCAGGATGTGACCCATCGCAAGTTCAGCCACAGCGATCGCGTTCATGCCAGGACAATTGGCCACGCTCACGGCCCGTGAAGACGCCGTATCCAGATCAATTGTGTTCACCCCCGCCCCAGCCCGGACGATGAGCTGAAGTCCATCGGCAGTCTCAATATGCTCTGCAAAGACCTTGGTAGAGCGAACGACGAGTACGTCTGGACTGACCTCGCTCAAACGGGTCGTGAGAGATTCATTCTTGAGGTCTGGTTCGGCGATGACCGTGGCACCCATGGCCTTGAGTCGACTGGGAACGAACGCGGGTAACCTGTCAGCGATTAAGACGATCATATCTCTGCACCCCTAAGTCACCTGATTACGGCCGAAATCTATCACCAACTGGGACCGATGCGTACCGCCAAGAACATGGGCCAGAACATATCCGAGTAACTATGGACAGGTGTTGTCTTGACCCGATGAGCAAAACCTCATTAAGTCGTGGTGTAGAAGGGGGCTGAGTTCGTGGAAGAGACCGTAGATAACGAGGTGAATACAAGCCAACGGAGCGCGCTGCTCACTGGCGCTGTACTCATCGGGCTGCTGTTTGCCTCTTCTTGGCTGCCCAGGGCGGCTCAGAGTGACACGATTCAAGTGAGCCTCTGGATCATGGCCGCCATGAGCGCGGTGTTTCTCTTCCTCTTACGGAACACTCCAATCAAGATAGAGCGCTCCGTCAGGAAGCATCACGTCGTTCAGTTCCTAATGCATGGAACGATCTTCGCCTATTGGGCCACCGTCGTCGACGCCGTCGCGGACCAGTTCGTCCTGATCGGGATACAGATCGTCTTAGCCTACGCCCTCGACTTCTTTCTGAGTTGGTGGAAGAGAGAGCGATGGGTCTGTGGCTTCGGTCCTTTGCCTGTCATTGGCAGCATCAATCTATTCCTGTGGTTTAAAGACGAGTGGTGGTATCTGCAGCTCCTGATGGTCGTCTTGGCGTTCGCCTCCAAGCCCCTGCTCCGTTGGACTCGTGAAGACCGGAGCGTGCACATCTTTAACCCGTCAGCGATCGCGCTCGCGGCGATGTCTCTAGGTGTATTGCTCGCAGGAAAAACTGATATTCCCTGGGGCCAAACGATCGCGACGAGCCTCAACGCACCGACCTATATGTTTGAGGTGATCTTCGCGGTTGGGATCGCGGTACAGGTCCTGTTTGATACGACGTTAGTGACCGCTGGGGCGGCCCTCTCCGTATGGGTCCTTGGGATCATCTATTACCAAGTTACAGGCTGGTGGTTCTTCAACGACACTCACATCCCCATCGCCGTCTTTCTCGGCATGAACTTGCTGATCACCGATCCAACAACATCGCCAAAGAACAAGATTGGTCGGCTACTCTTCGGCGCGACATATGGGCTCGCTGTCTTCCCTCTGTGGTCTGGTCTGCAAGCATTTGGCCGCCCAACATTTTATGACAAGCTTCTGCAAGTCCCCCTCCTCAATCTCCTAGTGCCCTCCTTCGAGCGATTGGGCAATTGGCTGACAGAGAGGCTCCCTCAGATCTCTTGGGCTGGCGATAATCGAGTGCATGTCGGTATATGGTTAACCGTGTTCCTCTGCCTGAGGCCAGGGCTGATCGACCATCCCGGGAAGGCTGTCTCTCACGGACACATGTTCGCCCGGGGTGTCGGAGGGGTAGAGAAAGACACCCGCAAAGCTGCCGCTCTCTTTCGGAAATCCTGCTATCGGGGTGTCCCGCTCGGATGCTTCGAGCTCGCTGTGCTGCATTTGGCCGGCGACGGCGTCCCCCAGGACCCAGCTAAAGCCGCCACCCTCCTCAACACAGCGTGTGATGGAGGAGAGTTCGGTGCATGCACAGAGCTGGGTCTGTTGACCTATGAAGGTCGCGGCGTTGAGCGCTCTCCGACTCAGGCTGCGACTCTCTATGATCGAGCCTGCAAAGGTGATGAAGCCAATGGATGCGCCAATCTCGGGTTGATGTATCGAGATGGAGACGGAGTGCCCTCGAATCCTGAGCGAGCCACTAGTCTCTTCAAACGCGCTTGTACACTCGAGCATGAAGGTGCCTGCGCGTTGATAAAGAGCCCCAATCTGGGCGACCCAAAGGCTGACCCAGTGGCGGCCTGCGAGGCGGGAGACGCGGCTGCATGCGGGGCGCTCGCCGTACGAGAAGAGCAGAGAGGCACCAATCAACCGAAGCGGGTGGTAGACCTGCTCACGCGGGCCTGCGAAGGCGGTCATCTATCGAGCTGTAATACTCTCGGTGGTAAGTATGCGATGGGCCTTGGTGTGACTAAGAACATACCCAAGGCTGCCGCGCTGGCGCAAACCGCCTGCGACGGGGGGATACCGGACGCGTGCGGTAATCTGGCGGGTATGTATCTCGAAGGTCAAGGTGTGCCCCGGGATCTCAATAGAGCGCGCACCTTACTGAGCAAAGCCTGCAGCGGTGGTGTAACCAGAGCCTGTCAATTCCTCAAGAGACTCTCACCCTGAGGATCACGAGACGGTATCCGCACCGTGTTGGCCTGATTCCTTCATTCGGATCCGGACAACGAACCAAGCAAGACGCGATTCTGATCGAAATCAGGCCGGGAATATGGCTCGATAGCGATCCCGTTTCTGAGTACTGAGCGATATGCGGAGGAGTAACTCGCATGGAGATGATTCTGATTCTAGGTGTCGGTGGACTTATCGTCTTCGGCGTTTTCTTCTACTTCGTTCCGATCGGTCTATACATCGCGGCGCGCCTCTCTGGTGCGACGGTCGGTATTGGACAATTGATCGCCATGCGACTGCGCCGCGTCACACCGACTCGTATTGTCGAGCCCAGGATCAGCGCCGTTAAGGCTGGACTCGAGGTCGCGGTCGACCAACTAGAGTCTCACTATCTCGCCGGAGGCGACGTCGAACGAGTCGTGTTCGCCCTCATCTCGGCACAGAAGGCTGGGATTGGGTTGACCTTTGAGCGGGCTGCGGCGATCGACCTCGCGGGACGGGACGTTCTCGACGCCGTCAAGATGAGCGTGAATCCAAAGGTCATCGAGACCCCGAAGGTCGCCGCCGTCGCCGCTGATGGTATCCAAGTGATCGCCCAAAGCAGGATCACGCTGAGGGCGAACATTGATCGCCTCGTCGGCGGCGCCGGGGAAGAGACAATCCTCGCGCGCGTAGGTGAAGGCATCGTGACTACGATCGGCTCGGCTAAGAGCCACAAAGAGGTCCTTGAGAACCCCGACCTCATCTCCTCTAAGGTCATTGAAAAAGGTCTCGACGCCGGGACCGCTTTTGAGATTCTGTCCATTGATATCGCGGACGTGGACGTCGGCTCTAACATCGGCGCGAAGCTACAAATCGATCAGGCGGACGCAGACAAGAACATCGCGCAGGCTCAAGCCGAAGGACGCCGCGCCATGGCGGTCGCCCAAGAGCAGGAGATGAAGGCTCGCTATCAGGAAGCCCTCGCCATGGTCGCGGCAGCTGAGGCTGAGGTGCCCAAGGCGATCGCCGAAGCACTTCGCAACGGAAACTTCGGTTATATGGACTACCTTCAGATGAAAAACCTAGAAGCGGACACCGCCATGCGTGACCAGATCTCGAGTCTGGGCGATGGGGATGATCCGACGAGCATATGAAGCAGCTCCGGCTAGATAAGGTCATCAACCCCTCCAAAGACTGGCTTCGAAAGCTCGTCCTCTCGGAGCTGCTTGGCCCTCCGCCGAGCGCGCGTAAAGCGCCGCCTCGGCGTAAACCTAAGAGGCCACTTTAAGGGTATGGAGAATCTCTTCGAGCGGATCATGGTGCTCATCTTCGTGCTGCAGGCTTTACACAGTCTGTACCGTCGACTCTTCGGAGGTGGCGAAGCCGATGAAGAGCCGGTGGTCCATCAACCTCTGGCGGCGCTCGCACCGGATGCTTATACGCTGATGGTGAGCGAGTCCATCGCCCAGATGCATCAAGCCTGGGACGACATTGAGAAGCTCGAAGAGCGAATCGCTACGTTGGTCTCAGGGGCGCGTAAGGGGGGTAAGGCTGTGCTGGTGCTCCGCGCCTATGCGGAGACCGAGATGAGCGCAAGGCTCAACACCTTGAAGCAGGAGTTGAATGAAGCGAAGGGTATCCTAGAGACCGATGGAGAGGTCGCCACCGCTGGTTATCTCAACGAGAGTCAGCTCATCTCAGAGTGTTTTCGCACGCTCTCCAAGCTGTGGAGCGAGGTCGCAGTCGTCGAGCAGTACCTCATTCAACGTCGAACTCCTGAGACGGAACAGCTGATTCAAATCGCTGAAGCCCTCGCCGCTGACCTGGTTAAACCGATCGCATCCCTCGCTGCTCATCGCGGTCTAAGAACGGCAAACACTGCCATAATCGGCGTGCTCGCGAATCACCACTCAGCGGAGATTCCCGCTCATTTCTTACCGGGCCACCAAGTCATTCAAGTCCCAGCATCTGCACTCTCAGAGCCAAACGCCTGGATCGATGTCGTACGGTCAACGGCCAGCGGCATCTTGCAGGCGTATCCAAAGATCGCCAGGGAACTCTACGCCGTCCTCGGCGCCACTGATGACCCATGGCTTCCCCGTCGACAAGGTCGTCGAGTCGTCCTCGATGTCCGCGCGATGTTCGGGGCCTGGAGAGAGACCATCGTCACCGATATCCTGGCCACGATCTGGATCGGGCCAGCATATGTTCAGGCTCTGAAATCACGCCTAGAATCTCCCGACACCCCCGCGTCGGTCATGGACGCACGGACCGCGCCGGACGGACGCCGATTCGCGGACCATCCGCCCGCTCATCTCAGAGTATTGCTCTCCTGCGAGGCCCTGCAGACCATGGGCTTCTCCCACGCATCCTCCGAGATTCGACGAGATTGGTTCGAATGTCATGGGGAGTCCGATGGCATGTGGACTGAAACGATGTGGGGGCAATACCTCCAGGTTCCTTGGGACCAGCTCTTCGTCATCGGCTCTGAATTCGCGCGACATGTCATCAAGGCGCCGATCCGCTCTTTGGGTCAGACCTCTCTCTTCGAGATCGAGGGGATGGCGATGACACCAGAGCGATGGCACACGACGGAGGCGCTCCTCTCAGATTGGGTCACCGGCCAAGCCAGTGGAGGGAGACCCAGCACGTGCCTCAGCGCGCTGCTCTGGGGAGAGCTGGAGTATCACACGAAGCGCGGGAGCATGATGAGGCGCATGCGAGACGCGATCTTGACCAAGAAAACTAAGCGGAAGAAGCGAGCTCGCCCCGCTAAACAGGTCGAGCTACTCAGTCGACCCATAACGCTCCTCGAATGTACCGAGGCGCTCGTGTTGAGGACGATCTTGAACCGTCGACCGAACCGAGGTCGGTCCCCCCAAAGACAGCGCCTCTCTTGAGAGCTTAGGTCCGCTCGCTCAAACGACCGCTTATTTGAACAACAGCGCGATGAGGCCACCGATCACTATAGAGGCAACGAAGAGCGCGACAGAGCGACCATAGCGAGGAGGCCCTGAAGCGCGGCTCTCAGCTAGAAACTGGCTACTCGAAAAATCTGTGAGTCCAACCTGGGTCTCAGGTGGCTCCTCGTCATCGTCAAGAGCCGTCTCACTGACGACCTCATCCACAGTCGACCCCGGCGCCTTCAGCCTTGGGAGAGAGGGCACGGGCTTGTTGAACAGACCCGTCGGCTCTCCGTCATCATCTAGCTCGCCGGACACATCGAGTGGTCGAGTCGCGCGGTCCTGGCTCGGTACCGCAGTCGGAGCAGCTGAGCGCTCCAAACTCTTCATCCTGGCGAGCAAAATCGACTCTGAGTCTCGGTCGAGGACGTCACCTTGCTGGCCCGACGGCTCATCCTGGGCCGCCAGATTCGACTCTTCGGGAAAACCAGGAATGTCAGGCGCGTCCATGCTCGGCGCCGTTGACAGCGGAGTGTCCTTATCCTCAATGGGAACAGGTGCCGGCGGAACGAGCCAACCGACCTCGCCACCACAGTGCTGGCAGACAATACCATCCAAGGACTGAGCGTTGACCTGATAGGTCACATTACATTCTGGGCAGGAGGCGTATGCCAAGGCTCTCGATCCATCACCGGAGGAACGTCGTATTCTAGCCAAGTTAGTGCCACTCGCCAACCAAGTCAGCGCGATAGATGAAAGGCGTCTGGATTGTCACGGTAATTTGGATACAATCCCATCCATATGACACGCTCAAATCGACCAAACCAAACATCCCCACTGGATATCTTGAAACAGCTCACGCCAAGCCCCGATACCGGCGCTCGCGTGCTGTGCGTCCTGCTCGTGATCTTGACGCTGATGAACAGTATCGTTTCTGAGGCCTCCAGCTGGTTGGTCATTCATCAGAATACTCTGCCTGGTGGTTTCATAACCTCCATCATCACCAACGGCTTCGTCGCTGGACGTTCAGGGCTCTTCACCGTCCTGCTCTTCATCGCCATCGGCGTCTTCTTCTTCAGAGATCTCTTCCGACATTGGTGGCATCAATATCGGGTACCTCTCATCGTCTCCATCGTTGGACCCCTCGCCCTGCTGTACGGTCTTGACCTTGTTCTGGGCGCCAAGGGGATTGTATGGGGCTTGACCATTGGGGTTCTATTCCTGCTCTGGTTCTGTATTCCCGTGGAAAGAAAGTGGGGAACCAAGCGCCTACTCATCTTCTGCGCCATCGTCTCTGTAGTCGTTAATCTGGTGGGCGCCTCTCTACTCGCCACTTGGCCCTCTGGGCTCAGCGCTGCCATCTCTAATAACATCGCCCCACTGAACGGCATGAGCGCACTCAATGGGGCTTTGATCGCCGTGTGGGCGCTCATGCTGGGCCATCAACGACTCATGATCCTCAATATAGAGGCGTGGGCGCTGGTGTGGGTGCTGGTGATCATCGGAGCCTTTGATTTTCTGCTCATCAGCCGCATTAAAGGCCTCATGGATCTCACTGGTCTTGCCTGCGCCTGGCTCTTGGTCACCGGATATTGGCGACCAAGATATTTACTGGACAGGATTCGATTGGGTCTCTTAGAGCGACGCGTTGAGCGACGGCGCCGAGGACTCCACATCGTCGACTCTGACGATCGAACACTTCACTGATCCCGGATGTAAATGTGACTGACCCCAAATGCCCAATGTGTAAGTCAACGGTGAGCCCAAGATCGGAGAACAAGGCCTTCCCGTTTTGTTCCAAGAGATGCCAGCAGATCGATCTAGGTCAGTGGCTCGGCGGTGAGTATGTGATCGCCTCCCCCTCCTATATCTTCGACCTACCTTTGCCTACAGATCCCGAAGACGACTAAGCTGCAAGTGACTGGATCGTGGTGATACCTCGTGCCAGTCTTGTGTGGTGATGGGGATCCTGAGGTTCTGCTGTGAACACCAAACATGGCTATGGCCAGCTGCTAACAAACGAGTTCATCGATGGGGGTCGTTACCGCGTCGATGAGCTCATCGGCACCGGCGGTATGGGGATCGTATACGCGGCGACGCAGGTCTCAATGAAACGAGACGTCGCGATTAAGTTGCTCCAGGCGAAGCTGACCGAAGACGAGATGATGCTCAAGCGGTTCGAGCAAGAGGCGCTGAGCGTCTCGCGGCTTCGCCACCCAAACATCATTACGATTTATGATTACGGGCGAACTGATGATGACCGACTCTTTATGGTCATGGAGAGACTACACGGAGACAGCCTGTTCAGCGTTTTGCAGGCCAGGTGTCTGACATCATCAGAGAGTCTAAGGATCCTCAGTCAGGTCGGCAGCGCCATAGCAGAGGCGCATCGGCGAGGTGTGGTCCACCGAGACCTCAAGCCTGAGAACATCCATCTTGAGACGATGGGAGGCGAAGAACAGTTCGTAAAGGTCTTAGACTTCGGCATCGCCAAGATCGTCCACGGCGATGGGCAGAGCCCACTTGACCAGCCGGTCACTCAGGCTGGTGTGGTCTTTGGAACACCGCATTACATGAGCCCTGAGCAGATTCATGGGCACACCATCGACCACCGCTCGGATATATACGCTCTTGGTGTGCTGCTCTATGAGTTGATCTCGGGACGATTGCCCTTCCAAGGCTGCTCAAGCGTCGAAGCGATGCTCGCCCAAGTCTCCCAGCCCTTCCCCGAAGTGAGCCTGCTACAACCAGATCGCGCGGGGATCTCGCAACTGAACGCGTTGATCACCGACTGTACAGCGAAAGACCCTAATGATCGGATCCAATCAGCTGAACAATTCGTTGAACGTGTAGACGCTCTCCTCCGCACGGTAGCCGATGACTTGAGTGTCCCCTCTCTGCAGACTGACTCCGTCTCAGCTACCGCCGACACCGAGTACGTCAGCTCAGAGAAAGAGGTGACAAACATCGCCTCTGAGTCAGAACCACACGATTACAACTTCACACTCACGGAAGCCGACGTAGATAATCACGGGGGCCCGGCTATGACCCCCGCCCCCTTCACTGGCCAGCTCAATCCAACGGGAACAGAGGCCGCGCTGCCTGGCGACAAGGAAACTCGTTCATGGACACTCCTATTGGGAGCAGTCGCCATCGTCTTGGCGTTCTGGTCGCTCTGGCAGGCTCAGGAAACAGAAAACTCGCAAGAAACGAATCGTGCCCATGCAGCGAGACCAGCGCAGGCCACGCAACAGACCTCCTATACGCTCACCTCTGATCCTCCTGGCGCACAGCTATTCCGAGACGGCGTACAGGTTGGGGTGACACCTAGCACGATTGTCGTCAGCACACCTGGCACTCAGAGGATCCGATTCCAACTCGAAGGACATCAGATCGCTGAGCGACAACTCGCGCTGAGCGAATCGAGACAGGCCGAAATCGCCGTCAAGCTGATCCCTAATCGGGCATGGCTCAGGGTCGACACCGAGCCGTCAGGCGCCCAAGTTTTTATCGGTGAACTCCTCGTGGGAGTGACTCCCCAGGACCTCAAACCGCGGGTGAGTGAAGGTCCACTGCGAATACGACTCAAACTTGCTGGCCACAAAGAGGCTCACGAGACTCTGGACCTCGTAGCCAGCGGCCCCTCAGCGCAGGAGCTCCTAATAAAGCTAGAACCCAAAGTTGATCAGAGGAGGCGCCCCCGCTCAAGCGTAAACAAGGCGAAGCGACTCGTTAAACCGCAGCCTGTGCGTGTAAAGGGATTGAAGAATAAGAAGGGCAAGCGGAGAAAACCCGAAAGCAGCGTGTCTGACGAAGGTTTCGACAAGCTGTAGTGACGGCCGCGCTATTCGTCTTCTG
>CALELH010000431.1 GCA_937902595.1 uncultured Myxococcales bacterium | reverse complement strand
CCGCCGTGTACGAGTTCAACAGCTCCATAGAGGGCCATGAGGGACGGAGCAGCGTGTCCAACAGCGGGCAGATCGCACGTCACGCACTCATCAGCGCGCTCCAAAAGCACATCGAAGGTCTCACGGAGCGCCTTGATGCTCTGAACAACCCACTCCTTGCTGATCGCGGAACCGTGTACGCCGAGCTGGATTTCTTCTTCACCTGCGCAAACAGCATCTGCGACGAAGAACCTACGGGAATCAGCACGGTCCCTGGTGTATTCCAGGCGACTCTCGGTGCTATCTCCACCGGAAAGAACCTCATCGGAAAGCTCGCCGGTAACGACACCACCGGCCAACACAGAGATTGGTCTCTTGCGTTTGTTGGATGGGGTAACTCGGGATTGACTCCGGAGGGACTCGCCCGAACATTCTTTGGAATCCTAGACCAAGCAGCCGTCGGACGTTCCAACCTAGATATCCCTTCGACTCCGTCTGGAGACCGCATCACCAGAGTCTACTTTACAGCACAAGGCCATGACATCAGACACCTGCTCACGACCTTCTTGCTTGGCGCGATCGCCTTCTCACAAGGCGCCGACGACTACTTGGATGACGACATGGAAGGTAAAGGGCTGAATGTGTCCAACGGCGAAGCTATTGAAGGAAAAAGCTATACGCGCCTAGAGCACAACTGGGACGAAGGGTTCGGTTACTTTGGGGCTGCACGTGACTACCTGAGCTACAGCGACGAAGAGATTGCTGGCGACGGCGGGCGCGCAGATTGGCAGGGGTACCACGATAGCGACGGTGACGGTGCCATCGACCTGAGGAGCGAGTACAACTTCGGCCACTCGGTGATCGCCGCCGAGCGCGACAGTAATTCTGCCGCTGAGGATATGACAGGCCAGGCGTTCACCGCGTTCTACGAGGGCCGTAAACTCATCGCTGACAACGTCGGAGCTCAGCTTACGAATGCGCAGATGTTGGAGTTGAAGGGTTACCGTGATGTGGCTGTTCTCGCTTGGGAAAAGTCGATCGCGGCGACGGTTATTCACGAGATAAACGACACGATCATGCACATGGAAGCGGACGAGTACGACTTCTACGCCCACGCGACTAGCTGGTCTAAGATGAAGGGTCATGCATTGGCTTTTCAATTCAACCCCCGGACTCCGTTATCAGCCGATGACTTCGCCGCGATCCATGCGGCGATGGGCACAGCGCCAGAGATTCCTGGTGTGGGTAACTTGGATGCCTACAAGGCAGGCCTACTCGGGGCACGGACCGTGCTCCAGAACGCGTATGGCTTCGCTGAAGCTGACGTCGCTGACTGGTAAAGCATGACCAAGAGCGAGTTCTGATTTGAGTTCGCCGTAGGCGCCAGAGATATTTGAGAGCTAAATCGGTGCCAGAAAGAGGTGCCGAAAAATTCGTGTGGCACCTAATCTGCACCTAATCTGCACCTAATCTGGCGCTTTTCAGGAACCGACCCTTCTTCAGGCTGATAACGAATTAGGCGGGACATAGCAGACTCTAGACACAGGGGTAGCGAAGAGGTCTATCGGACACTCAGCTAAAGTGCTGCGCGAAAAATTCGTGTGGCACCTAATCTGGCACCTAATCTGCAGCCTTGCTTGATCAACCAGTTGACAAAAAGCGACTGATTGATTAGCCAACCCCCATGTTTGAGTCACCTCGTCTATCCGCCGATAGACGAGGTGTAGCCATTGCTTCGAAAGGACCAGTTCGTGACACCATCGCAGATCCAACACGTTTTGAAAAATCGCGGCTGGACCGCTGAAATTGTGGACAAGTCCAAGATCGATGACCTGGTCGATGTCAACTCAGAGGGTCTCTTTAAGTGTGTCGATGGCCGACCATCGGACCACGATGGCATGCAGGGCCCAAAGGTTCTTGGCGGTGTATATGGCATCGCCGCGGCCCGCAAAGTACTCGATCTCGACGGCCTGAGCGCGATCGTTGATGAGGTCGCTCGCGCGGGTTACATCCCCTCGGTTCATGGCGACGATCATGCTCATCCAGCCCCGATGGGGTGCGGATTCTTTAAGCTGTGGTCATTGGGCCAACTTCCGGGCCTATCGGTCCCCAAGTACGACTCCGAGCAAGGCCAAGCTCAGGTGCTGAGCGTCGGTGGCGTGTACGAAACCCTCCAGGGAGACCACTCCGAGTCCAAAGTAATGATTAACCTGGTACCGAAGACCACGCTCGTACCGAAGAGCGAGCAGCGCTTCGTGGTTGACGCCTGGATTGCGGGCGAGTTCAACCTGGATGTACCTACGTATCTAACCCTGGCCGTGGAAACCGTTGAGCGGCTCAACGGCCCAAAGGTCGCCCAGCTCATCGTCGGCTGACGACGTTCCTTTTTACGGGCGCCCCTTCACCCCTTTATCCGACGGTCTAAAATCAAAGCGAGCTGAGGGGGCGCAGTCATGTTGATTACGACGGTCAAAGCATCCTGACTCGTCGCTTAGAAATCAAAACAGGTGCCAAAACAGGTGCCACACGAATTTTTCGGGCAACACTTTAGCTGACCGTCCGATAGACCTCTTCACTACCCCTGTGTCGAGAGTCTGCTCTGTCCCGCCCAATTCGCTATCAGCCTGAGCGGGTTCGAGACCTAGGGAGACTCTCCATGACAAGTGTTCAAGCAGATCGCTGAACTAAACTGCAGGGTGGCCGCGCAGCACTCTTGAGTGTCGGGACAGTCACCATCGACGTTGCACAGTCGGTATTGGGAGGCGCGTCCACAGGCCTCCGGTGGACGGCAGGCTGAGCCTTCGAAGCGGCCCTCAGGAGAAGCACAGCAGATATCGTCGCCTGCACAGTCTTCCGGTCCGTCGCAAAAGATACGTTGGTAGCAGGTGGCCTCTCGGTCAGAGGTGCAGGTTGGGTTGAGCCAGCGACAGCAATAATCCTCTCCTTCGCACAGGGTCTGTCCATTCCCTGCGTCGCACACCACACCGACCTCAGGAGTGTTCTCGCTGGGTCCGCAATACTCGACGCTCGATCGGACGACCTGGGTATCCTCGGGACACATCCACTCACCTAACCGGCAGAGGGGCGCGAGGCTTCGATCGTCACGGCAACATCTCAGGTCCTCGGGTCGGCTATTTCGGGGATTGTCGACACAGGCGTCCACGCATTGAAGACGCGCTCGGTTACAGCTCTGGTCTTCCATAGCTTGGCAGGTATACCCCGCTTGGCAGTCATCGTCCGTTGAGCATTCTGGCGCGCACGGGTCTTGGGCCCCATCGATCTCTACGCGAGCGTCTGTCACCATACCAAGATCGACCATGAGGTTGGTTGAACTGTCGGCTCGGCCTCGGTCATATGTATCACCGCCATCGTTGGCGTCAGGGTTGAGCTCATTGACGTCTAGCTCAAGGGGCAGGTGTCTCTCTTCCGTTGAGGAACATCCGGCCACGCAGACCGCCAACGCGAAGATTGCTCCAAAAAAACTATGCATGCGACCCCCGGCGCTCATCGTTTGTGAGCTGTCATCGATTATATGAGTCCACCGGCTTAATTTCTAGACGACGTAGGTCTCGAAGAGAGTGTGAACCTGGGCCTCTGAGCGAGTTCGTCAGTTATTGATGGGGATGCAGGGAACTGCTTGCTCAACACTACTGAGGGGACTGCCCGGCGCGAGACGAAGCATATCGTGGGGGTTGGAGAACATAAAATCCCCCAGCCCAGACTGAAACCTGAGGCGACTTGCTCTGTCATCAAGATACCCTTGGTGACTCGGAAAATCACTGGCTTCGATTTCAAGGCTGTACTGTCCGTCAGCCTCACCCATGGCCGGGCAGCAGAGCTCCGTCTCAAAAAGATGGTACGGAATTGGGACCTCAAAGGGGCCGCTCAAAAAGTCCGCCACTACCGCGCCTGGGCCGGCGATATAGAAGCGATGCTCATGGCGAATACGGAGGCAGCTTCGTCCGATGGGCGTCCCGCTCGGGTACACATGGACAACCTGACCGACGCCCGCCTCAAAGAAAACTGGTCTCACACCTGATGGCACGGGTGTGTACCCATGATGGTCGTAATAGAAGTCCTGCCCTATGGCACTCTCGATACGGCCATCATTGCACGTGATGAGCGTCTTGTTGAGACGCGTGATGGCACGATATTGCTTACTCTCGACGAAGCGACGCCACACGTCGGTCTGCATCGTCTGCGGTGGCCGCCCGTCATTGGCCGTGGGCGCAAGCGAGATGAGTGCGGTTCTAATGGTCGCATAAATAATCGCCAATTGGTTCGGTGTCGCGTTGGCACAATCACCCAATCCGAACCGAGCCACATTCTCACAAAACGCATCGGTGACTTCTGTAAAGAGCGTTTCAAATTCATCTCCCAAGAGAGGGATAGGGTCGATCCAAGAAACAACCCCGCTCGATGGCCCCTCAACCTGACAGCGACCCATGGGTTGCGGCCCGTCGGAACATTCGAAATAGGCGCCTGTATCCGATTGAGCTTCACCGCAATTCGGGCAACAGTCGCAGGGACACTGCGCTGGCGTACTGAACATACACGCGTCGTTGGGTTCGCCAGGCACTGGGCCCCCGCCGTCCATGCAAAGGGTCACCCCGACACCGGCCTTCTCTGGGTCAACCTCTCCGTTTCCATCGCTGTCGCAGAAGGTCTCGAATCTGACGCAGTCATCGCATCCATCCGGCGGAACATCGTAGACCATGGGGAACCCCAAACTGTCGTAGCGTTCGTCACAAGTGCTGCAACTGGCCAGACATGATTGACCTGAACGGCCACAGAATCCGGAATTAGTCATCTCAAGAGGCGCACACGTTCCGTCAGCGAGAATGCATGTATTGGGGCAAGTGCTCTCACTGGTGTCATCAATGGATACAGGGTCATCTGGGTGTATTGTGCCATCAGGAATGGTGATGGTGCTGTCTCCCATTACAGTAGAGTCCGACGATGGGCCAGCATCGGAACTAGGCCCCAGATCGGGACCGACGCCCTGGTCGAGGGCCAAACCACCGTCAGATGGTTGCGAACCATCGGCAGCTTGACTGACCGATGCATCAAGCACAGCGATCTCCTCTTCACTGTTACAGGCAACGAGCATGACGCAAAGCAGCCCCGTAAGAGCCCATAGTAATCGTTTCGATGATTGCATTTAGCCATCCCCCTCAAGTGCTAAAACGGTATGGACCATGGTACCAAGCTTGAACCAGAGGCCCAAATATGAAGCTTAGTCCGATGACCCCCCAGGGTTGCCCAACCCAGAGTGTTAAGGCGGAGCTGGGCTCTGG
>CALELH010000430.1 GCA_937902595.1 uncultured Myxococcales bacterium | reverse complement strand
CGAATTTCGCCGGCTGAAATGTTTGCCATCTTAGCCTGGGCCTCTTTGGCCAGAGGCTCAAGTTCAGCCCGTGTGTCTGCTGGAAGGACGGCTTCGATCCGCTCCTGGTATTCCTGCACCAGAGGCGCGGCGCCTTCGCTCACGACCATCGGGAATCCCAAAACTTTCAGGCTCGCCCCGAGGATTGCTTCGAAGCGATCATCATCGATGGACCGTCCTGCGGCGGTATACCTTGGGGGAAGCAGGCCCTCAGAGATTGGCAGCAGCAAGGCTCCGATGGGAAAGCTGGCCCGGTCTAGGTCCAGGCCATCCAAGAGGGAGCTGCCAAAGGTAATCACCGGTGGAGTCTTGCGGTAGAGGTCCAATGTGAACGGCCGAGCGGCGCTCCGGACCAACACGGCGTTATCGAGGCCTAAAGCACCCGCTACGCGGGTCATCCGCTGGTAGATGGGGTGTTCCGGATCGCAGTGCTGACCTTCAGCCGCGACCTCAGCTCGTTCATCGCCAGCAGCTAAGGGGGACTCCAACGCGCGCACTATGACTCCAAGGAGCTTCACCGCGCTCAGAGGTATCCCCTCTGGGCACGCGCCGATGCGGGCAGCCTCTGGGATCGGTCCGAGCACGGGTGTGGGCGCGATGGAGGCCCGCTCCCCTTTAGACCAAGAGGCGATCTCCTGGTACCAGTCTGCATGCTCTGGGTACGCAGTCGCCAGGGAGGTCCAGGTGACCTCGTCGGTGAGCGACTGCCCACGGCTGTCCGCTCTGCCGGCCTTCCGGCCGTCGCTTGTCGAACCATCGCCGCCAATGTCGATGGCGTAGCCCGTCATCGATGCGGGTTCACTGCCGCTCGGATCAAAGAAGCTGGCGTCGCCGCTCTGTACGCCTGATGGCGCCACCTCTTCAACTGTGAGCGGTTCTGAAGCTGTTTTCGCCGGCCTCAAAGGTGGCGGCTCTGGCATGTCGACCGCCGGCGTGGGAGCCGTCCGCGTCGTGAGAATGTCGGAGAGTCGTCCATGGAGACCCTCTGGCAGCTCGCGAAAGCTCGCCAGGATACGCGCGGCTCGCCCAAGGGCATCGGGAGACGCCGGCGCGTCATCCGTCTTGTTCATTCGTCGCAGCGCCTCAGCCGGTCGCTCAGCGGCCAATAGCGCCTCTACTTGCCCTAGAATCGCTGTGAGCCTGTCTGCTTCCGCGCCCTTCATGCGCTCAAGCCGCCGAAAGGTCAACTGGGCAAGGTCGTAGTCTCCCGTCGCGAAATATGCGTCTCCAAGGCCCGTGAGGGCGGTCGGGCTCGCCGTCACAGACACGGCCCGTCGAAAAAGCTCTACTGCCTCAGCGCCCGTCTCTCCGGACGCGAGTTTGAGTCGACCCAACTCGAGGTACGCTTTGCCGAGGGCCGCTTCATCCTCCGCTCCCTCAATGAGCACCTCATAGTATCCGGCCGCCTCAGCGTCTCGGCCAAGGTCGACGAGCGCATCGGCGATCTCCCTGAGAGCGGTCTCATGGCCCGGCACCGTCGCTAAGAGGTCTTCGAGGAGCGCGATGGCGCTCTCTGGTCGATCGTTAAGTCGGCGCTCAGACCGAGCACATCTGAGCAGCAGCGCGGCCTTTAGGTCAGGGTCTTTCGCCGCTCTGGCCCTCTGCAGGCTGAGTTCGAGAAGCTCATCTAGTCGGTCTTGTCCGATGAGCACCTGCTCGAGCTGGTCAGCGGCAGCCTGTAGACTTGGGTCAGCGATAAGGGCCGATTGGTAGTTTGCGGCGGCTTGCTGCTGATCATGTAGTGTTGTGTCCCGTAACCGGCCTGCCTCGAAATACAGCTGAGCGGCCTCTTCTCGGTGGACGAGACGGTCTGCGAGCCGCTCCATCAGGGCGGCTTGCTCCGCGGTGTCCTTATAGGCTCCTCGATGAAGCATGAGCCATAGCGGAATGACGTCGTCCGGACAGATCTCATAAGCTCGCCGGAGCTCGTCCAGCGCTCGATCATGATGGCCGACCTGATCTGAGAGCATGGCCGCCATCCAATAGGCGGTGCTGCGACTCCCCTTGTGCGTCATCCCGTCTTGCATGCGATAGAGGTAATCCCGCAGTGCCTCTAGGTCGCCTCCTTCGGTGTGCAGACCCAGGAGCGCTTGCCATCCGCGCTCGTTATCCGGCGACGCCTGGATAACATCCTCCCAGATGGAGGTCTGACGCTCTCGGTCGCCGCCGAAGAGTCGCTCTGCGCCCTCGAGGATAAGGCCCGAACGCAACTCGCGAGCTTCTAGATGACTCGCGAGCTCGATGAGCGCATCTGCGACCGCTGCGTCGTCCCTACGCTCAGCGGCGGTGACCACTCGAGTCCACAGCGCGATGAGATCCGAAGGCTCATCGGCGAGGATAAGGGCAGCGATCTCTTCCCGCTGTCCAACCGGCGTTATCGCGAGCCTCTTATGTAGCAGAAGCATGCGCGCGCCCTCTGAGCCAGCCATAGATCCGTTTTGGTAGTGAGTGTCCAACGCTCGCTGGTCGCCTGACTCAATCAGGAGCCACTCTAAGCCCCATTGAGCGCGCTCTTGAGCAGGGTCCAGCGCGACCGCTGAACGATAATGTTGGATCGCTCCTTCGAGATCCGACAGGTGGACATGCAGAAGATCAGCGATGCGTATATGAATAGCAGATCGGGCCCCAGGAGCCTCAGTGGCCTTCGCGTATCCCTCGAGCACCTCGATGAGCTCCGACCATTTACCCGACTGGGCGTAGACCCGCTCGAGGCCTGCGATGGCGTCAGGAGCTGCGCCCTTAAGCTTCAGGAGCTCAAGGTATGCCGACTCAGCTTTCTCTGGAAGGTCTAACCTAAACTCATAAATCTCGGCGAGTCGGCCCAGCAGAGCCGCTCTCTGGCCGGCTCCACCTTCCAGAGTGGCGAGCTGGTAGGCGAGCTGCTCTCCGAGCTCCCTCCATCGCCCCTGGCCGTCCAGTAATTGACCAAGTCCAATGTGAGCGGGGAACCAATGAGCGTCTAGGTCCAGCGCTTGCCGCCACGCGGCCTCCGCAGCAGCTGGAGCTCCGAGCTGGAGATGGATGTCTGCGAGCTGACTTAAAAGCTGCAAGCGCCGTGTAGACTGTGCCTCCTGCAGCTCCGCCTCGATGGCGCTCAGCAGGCTAGACCAGTCTCGCCGACGGCGATAGACGTCCTGCCGAACGCGGTGCGCGTGAAAATTATCAGGGTCAAGATCGGCTGCCCGACCGTAGAACTCAACGGCTCGGTCTGTATCTCCCTGCTTAGTCAGCGCGAGTTCGGCGCGAGTGTCATACAGCCAGGCCACTTGGCTGGGTTCAGCGCAGTCACGGATAAGATTAGCGAGCGCTTGGTCAAACCCCTTTGGGTCTAAGGTCGCTTCAAGGGTCCGAACCAAGTCGTTGAGCGCTGGAATCTCGTGAACCGGCGGTCCGCCTATCGCCGAGAGGTGAGCACCCACCGCTCGGTCATAGTATTCGGCGGCCTTAGATGCCTGCTTAAACCCAAACTCATGCACCATCCCCAAATGGGTAAGCAGGCTGGATCGAAGGCTCGCGCTCTCCGCGACCTCTGCGACATTCTCCGTCGCTGCTACATAATCATCGTAATCCCCGAGGCGTGCCGTCGCTCGGCGTTGCGCGTGATAGGCGATGGCCATCCTTGGGTCCGCTGTGAGTGTGCGATCATACGCATCGGCGGCCGCCTCATAGGAACGATTTCTCTCGTGAACCAGCCCTGAACGATAATTTAGGGCTGCCTGTAGCGGTCCAGCCCCCTCGGGGTCAACGCTTAAGGAAACGCTTGAGGCGTCCGACAGTTGG
>CALELH010000429.1 GCA_937902595.1 uncultured Myxococcales bacterium | reverse complement strand
ACGGCTTGAGATGAGGAGCGTCCGTGAGGGCCTGACTATCGCTCGAGCCCGAATGGAGGCGGGCCAAAGGCTGGCCGGAGACCTCTTCGGTGTGGGAATGAACGGTGAAGTTGGAGACGCCGCAGACCTCCGCGTGTTGGACTCAAGAGGGCAGGTCTGTCACGTCCTCGTTGACGGTCAAGTCGTCGTTCGAGACGGGCGGTTAGTGCTGGGCGACATGGAGAGGATTCGTGCCGAGGCGGAGACGGCAGCGGAACGTTTCTGGAGTCGAGCGAGCACCTGTTAGCTCTCAGCTCTTTGCCCGGCGCTGGGGATTCGAGCCTCGAAGCGGCCTAGGGGCCGGGGAGGGCCATCTCGGATCTCGTCGTCAGTGGGCTCGGACCAAAGAGGCGGAATTAGGCCTGCGCATCTCTAGGAGGCGGCGTGGCGAGCGCCCTCCATGACGTGTCCAGCTCGTCACAGTCTTGGCCAAAATACTCTTCCCAACGCATCCGGGCGTCCGCGCCAAAGAGGATCGAGCACGCCTCTTTGAGGCCCTCAGAGTTCTGAAGATCTTCATGACGCACCACCTGAGCGATCTTGGAACGACGTCTGAGGAAATCATCTAGGCGGACGACCATCTCGTGCCGAGCGGTCCGATAGATCTCACAGCGTATATATTCTGATGTTTCGATCAGAATCTCAGCCATCGTCGGGTTGCGACGGATATCTTCGAGCATACCGATAGCCCGTGCGCCATAGCGTCGCCAGAGTCGTCTCGACAGAGGCTCTGAGGCATGGGTAGCTGTCATCTCGTCGAGGCCGAGTAGCTTCGCTTGGTGTAGGTATTCCTCGTGGGTCACCTGAGGAGGTTCGCCGTACCAACGATGGTCGCGATAGGGCAGATTGATGCCAAAGCGTCCGATCATGGTCGAGACTTCGTTACCCACGTTGATGCAGTCGGTCATCTTTCCGCCGTAGATACTAATGTGTCGGGACGTTCGGTTGGCGTCGATGACGTGTTTTCTCGACAGCTTGGTCCAGTCACCTTCGACGACCTTACCGTCCACCTCAAGAACGAGAGGGCGCACCCCACATCGCTCAGCGATGACGTCTTGGCGAGTTAAAGGTCGATCAAGCTTTAGACGCTTGTTGATGTTGTCCAAAACAAATTGTCGGTCTTCATCGGTGACGCTCGCTTCGGGAGTCGGGACTCTCGTATCTGTCGTCCCAATCACCGTGCGTGGGCCCATCGGAAGAGCGAAGAATGGTCGGCCATCATCGGCGAAGAATGTGAGGACTCTGTTGTCACTGCTGAGCCGGTCAACGATCAGGTGGATGCCCTTCGAGAAAACGTGACGATGTTTGGTCGTTTGCTGCGTGAGCTCATTGTGCCCATCAACGTAAGGACCACAGGCGTTAATCACAGTTCGTGCTCGAATGGTGAAGGATCGCCCCGTGAGTGTGTCCCGTACCTCAAAATGCCAAAAACCGTCGTCTCGCCGGCCACCGCCGTGAGACTCAATATAGTTCGCTGCGATGCATCCATAGGTCATGGCTTGTCGAACAAAACCAAAGACGAACCGGGCGTCATTATCGTAGAGAATGGCGTCGGAGTACTCGAAGCCGCCCTTGCTCTTGGAGCCGTCGACTATGGGCTCTACTCGCTCGAGTTTCTTAGCTCTCAAGAACCTAGGGCGCTTCGTGAAGAATGACCCAATAATCCAATACAGGAAGGCCCCCAGGAATAGTGTGAATGGGGACCATCTAAATCCTCTCTCGACCGTAGTAAGAAAGCGGATCTCTTGAACGGTTGAGGGGTATGCTTCGATCAGCTCGTTTCTGCTTCTGCAGAGCTTTCTGACGAGCCCAAGTTCACCAGACTCGAGATACTTGATACCACCCCAAGCAAGGTTCGATGAGTTTTGGCTTGTGTGGCCAGCGAAGTCATTCCGATCGATGAGCGCCACGTGAGCACCACGGCCAGCTAACGCCGCGGCAGAAACAGCACCATTGATCCCGGCCCCAATGATTAGGGTGTCAAAGACCTCGGAGGAGAGTTTTTCGATATTGGTAGAACGCAAGCTCACAGACGAAGAATGAGGAAAGTAATCTCCGAATTCAATCGTCAAAACGGATCCTCGAGACTCAGCCTCATATTTCAGGTCGATTTCCTGTCAAGTTCCTGCTGAAAAGGTCGATTGAGAGTAGTGTTTTGTGCGATTCTCTAGACATGTGAATACTGAACTCTCTTCGAGGCTGAGGTGGGGCTCTTGCCTACTGCAGCTTTTCAAGAGGACCTAGGGGGAAACCTATGCAATCTCGTACGCTGAAATGCTTCGCGATCGCCTTCTTACTTACGCCGTTTTTAATTCTTGGCTGCGACGATGGTGGTGATCAACCGCCCGTGGCCTCTGCTGATGTAGGCGCGGACGCAGCGGGTGGAACCGGCGGTGGCGATGGAGAGGACTCTGGTTCAGGTGGCTCCACCGACGCTGGTAGCGATGCAAGTGGCGGGACCGGCGGAAGCGCTGGAACTGGTGGCGCAGGCGGCGCAGGCGCTGAAGGTGGCGCAGGTGGCGCAGGTGGCACAGGCGGCACGGCCGGCTCAGGCGGTATGGGCGGAGCTGGTGCTGCAGGTGGCGCCGGTGGCATGGGCTGCTCTGGTGGCGT
>CALELH010000428.1 GCA_937902595.1 uncultured Myxococcales bacterium | reverse complement strand
GTGCGCACAGCACGCCCGTGTCTCTGTGGCGAATGGCCAGGTGCAGGTAGCTGATTTGGACAGCCTCAACGGGGTCTGGCTGAGGATTCGTGGCGAGCACCGCCTCACCTTAGGTAGTCAGTTCATGGTCGGACAGCAAGTATTCGTGGTGGGTGCGGTGGGGAATGAGGACTCTGGGAGACCACCGATGAGCAACGATACACGACGATTGGGTGCCTCTTGGCGTTCTAGCAAGCTGACGGTGAGTCGGATCTCATCTAATGATCGGGTTGTCGCTCGCTATACAGTGCCGAGCGATGGTCTACGGGTCGGTCGTCGCCAAGGAGAGATAATCATCTCTGACGATACGTACTTAAGCGGCATTCATGCTCAGCTCAGTCCTGCCAACTCTGAGAGCCTAAATCTGCGGGACCTGTCGACAGGCAACGGCTGCTGGGTCCGGCTGAATGGCACAACCTCGTTGAGAGACGGGGACACCTTCATGACCGGTAAAACCTCTTGGCGTGTGGGCCGAGCCCTAGGGAACTGACCGGCGCCAGGACTCATTTATGTCTTCACAAGATCAGCGTAGACCGATTGGGCAGCTTCTTGTCGAACGCGGACTTTTACGCGACGACCAGGTTGACCAAGTCCTCGATTATCAGCGGGTACACGGGCTTCGCTTTGCATCAGCCACGCTCGCCCTCGGGTTTGTATCGCAGTCTTCACTCATCAATGCCTTAGGCGCTCAGCGGACGTGTCCTTATCTTGTGATCGATGAGTGTCCTCTGGACGCCGTAAGAACATCAGAGATTCCGCTCAGCGTTCTCCGAGAATTGGAGGTTCTGCCGTGTCGCGTCTTCCACCGCTCTCTTGTGGTTGCGATGCCCGATCCCGGAAACGAGCGGATTCTGGGTGCCCTTGAGTCGGTGAGCCGACGGCGTGTTCATCCTGTGCTGGGGTTGAAGAGCGTCATTAAGGGGCATCTGGACAGTTTGCCCGATACTGATGACCACTTGGAGGTTCGCACAGCAGAGCCGACCCCTGCTCCATTGCCCATTCCACCTACTCAGCGACCCTCCGGTAACGAGGCCCAAGAGGCAGTACGTCGTACGGAGCGACAAACCGAGGCTAGAGTTGGGCTAAGGGACGCTCTGCGTGCTCTCAAGGAGGGTGATCACAACAAAGCTGTGGCCGCCGCTCGCCGGAGTATGAAGGCCGACCCCTTCGATAGTAGAGCTCACTTTGCGATGGCGAGGGGGCTCCTTGGGCTAGAGCGAATGACCGAGGCCGTGACCGCTTTGGAGCAGACCGTAGCGCTGGAACCCGCTTACTATTCAGCCTGGCGGTCATTAGCGTCGATTCAGGAGGCGAGTGGTGCGGTAGAAGAGGCGATTCACTCCTGGCGAGAGGCTCTACGTACCAGCCCAAGCGATGAGGCACGTGTTGTGATCCAAGCTCGGCTCTCCAAACTTAACGAGCAGATCGGGATCGCAGAAGTGCTCTGAAGCTTGTGGGTGCTTGCTGCGCTTCGGGTCATCCGGTATAAGCGGCCGAATCACCTCATTAGGAGCCGATCATCATGCGGATGACACGCCTGCATGCGCCAACCCTCAAAGAAGATCCCAAGGATGCGGAGGTCACGAGCCACCGATTACTCGTTCGTGGCGGTTTTATTCGAAAGTTGGCTGCCGGGATCTATGACTATCTTCCCCTCGGCCACAGAGTGCTGAGGAAGATACAAGAGATCGTGCGCGAGGAGATGGACCGAGCGGGTGGTCAGGAGGTTTTCCTACCTGCCGTACAGCCCGCGGAGCTTTGGGAAGAATCTGGGCGCTGGGGTAAGTATGGGCCAGAGCTTCTTCGAATGACGGATCGTAAGGGAGCTGACTTTTGTTTCGGCCCGACCCATGAAGAGGTGATAGTAGACTTGGTTCGCCGAGATGTGCGGTCTTGGAGGGCGCTTCCTCTTAATCTCTATCAAATTCAGACAAAGTTCCGTGACGAGATCAGACCCCGCGCTGGTCTGATGCGTGGACGCGAGTTCATGATGAAGGACGCGTACTCCTTTGACGTCGACGACGCAGCCGCAAACGAGAGCTATGATCAAATGTATGAGGCCTACCAGCGCATCTTTACTCGCTGCGGGCTCGATTTTCGTCCAGTTGAAGCGGACACCGGGGCTATCGGCGGCTCACGTTCCCACGAATTTCAGGTCCTCGCCGATAGCGGTGAGGACGCCATCGTCAGTTGTGACACCTGTGATTATGCAGCCAACACTGAACAGGCCGAGTTGACTCAGGCCGCCGTTACCGAGACGGCTGCAGACTCTGCACCAAGAGAGCTTGTGTCTACGCCTAATCAGCGGACTATCGATGAGGTGAGCGCGTACCTCAAACGGCCTGCGTCCTCTTTCATCAAGACTCTAATCGTTGATGTCGATGGGGCCTTGCACGCTGTTTTACTTCGCGGAGACCACGAGCTAAACGAGATTAAGCTTGGGAAGCTACTGGACGCGGATCACATCGGCATGGCGTCTGAGGAGGCCGTAAAGTCCGTTACGGGTGCCCCCATTGGCTTTGCAGGCCCTGTGGGGATAGGAGACGTTGAGTCGATTATCGCCGATAACGCTGTGCGTGGATTGCGCGGTGGTGTGACCGGTGCGAACGCTGCAGATGCTCATCTCCTTAACGTAGATGAAGGACGAGACTTCGAGGTGAGTCAGTTTGCCGATCTTAGACTCGCGCGCGAGGGCGATGCCTGTCCGCGGTGTGGCGGGCGCCTTCGTGAGCATCGTGGTATCGAGGTGGGGCATGTGTTCTTTCTCGGAACCAAGTATAGCGATGCCATGCGCTGTAATTATCTCGATGAAAATGCTGTTGAGCGCCCCATGGTCATGGGCTGTTATGGAATCGGGGTCTCTAGAATCATGGCGGCTGCGATCGAGCAGAACCATGACGAAAATGGGATCGTTTGGCCCAAACCGCTTGCCCCCTATGACGTTACTATCTTGCCTCTACAGATGAATAAGGATGACGTCGTTGAGGCCGCTGATTCGATCTACGAGGAGCTACGGAGCGCAGGTCTGTCGGTCCTGCTTGATGACCGCAAGGAGCGCGCCGGATCCAAGTTTAAAGATGCCGAGCTTATCGGCATCCCGCTTCGGATCGCGATCGGAGGCCGAGGGCTCGCTGAGGGGGTCGTCGAGGTGAAGCCAAGGCAGGGTGGTGATGTTGAGAAGGTGCCCCTCGCGGACATCGTGTCCTACGTAACGGAGTTCTTGGCTTGAGTGATTCACGACTTTGTCTTGCTCTTGATGTGCCAACGACCCGCGACGCGACGGAATGGGTAGCGCGAACGCGCGGTGCCTTCGGGGTGTATAAGATTGGACTGGAGCTATTCTGCGCAGAGGGACGAGAGGTCATTGACGCCGTCCGCGCGGCCGGTGCTCCAGCGATCTTTCTCGATCTTAAACTCCACGATATTCCACGCACAGTGTCTCGGTCTGTTGGGCGCCTCGTCGAGCTTGGCGTGGATTACCTCACCATTCACACGGGCGGCGGTGGCTCCATGATGGAGGCTGCGGCTGAGACGGCTGGTGACCGACTGCGACTCCTCGGAGTGACCGTACTTACGAGCTTGGATGAGCAGGAGTTGAGTGGGGTGGGCGTCGCGATGACGCCTGCTGCAGCGGTCCTCAAGCGAGCGAGACTGGCGATAGACTCTGGTGTCACTGGCCTCGTGTGTAGTGCTCAGGAGGCCGCTCGGCTTCGAGACGATCTTGGCGCCGCGCCATATCTTGTTACGCCAGGCATTCGCTTGGCAGGCTCAGCGACAGGCGATCAGAAGCGCGTCATGACGCCCGCTCGCGCCATCGCAGCCGGCGCCGATCTCTTGGTCATTGGCAGGACGATCACTGCTGCTGACGATCCTGAGCGTGCGTTGCGTGATCTCGCAGACGATCTTCGCCCATGAAGAAGACAGCAAGAGCAACTGAGACGCTGATCTCGGGGATTCGACCTATAGAGGCGATCTATAACCATCAGAGATCACGCCTGAAGGAACTCTGGTACTCCGGAGAGCTGAGTGGTCAACGGGGTGGCTTGGTAGAGTCTATCCGTTCGATGGGCCTCCCGGTTCATGAAACCTCTGCTCGTAAGCTCTCCGAGCGTATGCCTGACCTTAATCATCAGGGGCTGGTCGCCCGTATTGATCCTGTCGATTACGTGACTTGGGGCGAACTTCTGTCCATGGATCGTGCTCTGATCATCGCCGTTGACCAGATCACTGATCCGCGAAATCTAGGAGCGATATTAAGGGCAGGGGAGGCTATGGGCGCCACGGGGGTCCTCTTGACGAGTAATCGCTGTGCGCGCTTGGGTCCGGTTGTGACCCGGATATCAGCGGGCGCGAGTGAGCTTATCCCCGTCGCCATGGAGCCCAATCTTCACCGAGCGCTGAAGAAGGCGCAGGAGCTTGGGTTTCACGTGGTCGGAGCGGCCCTCGACGGTGTCGCTCCAGAACGAATCGATTTTGGAGGGCCGACGGTGCTGGTCATTGGCGCGGAAGGGCGCGGATTACGGCACCTGACTCAGAAGACCTGTGATCAGATCGCGACGATTCCCATGACGGGCTGTACAGAAAGCCTAAACGCGGCAACTGCCGCTGGAATCTTGGTCTACGAGGTGATTCGTCAGCGAAGTAATGATGTCTAGTGCACAGAAATTGCAGAAATGAGTTGACCGCAGCCAGGTCCCGGCCTATAACGCGCGAACTTTGCGGCGTAGGTGACAGGAGAGGAGTACCCTGCGGTGGGCGAAAGCCGGCCGAGAGAAGTTACTCCTCTTTTGGGTATCCGCGTTTGCTTTTTGGGCTGGCGTAGCTCAATTGGTAGAGCAGCTGATTTG
>CALELH010000427.1 GCA_937902595.1 uncultured Myxococcales bacterium | reverse complement strand
TGTCCGGCGGGGGCGCCAGGGGAGCATATGAAGCGGGGGTGCTGTACTACCTCTTCGTAGACGGCCCACCTGAGCTCAGAGAGGCCGCGCGCTTCAGCGTTCTATGCGGAACATCTATCGGAGCGCTCAGCGCATCAGCCCTCGCATCTACGTTGCACCAGCCGAGCGTCGGTATTCGCAGGATGTCGGAGATCTGGCGCTCTCTCACTCTCGAGCAGGTCCTGAAGCTCAAGGTCACCGACGTCGTCTCTCTCCCTGGCTGGCTCTTAGGTCGGAGCGAGAGACAGTCCGTCTTTCCTGGAGAGCCGGTCAGCGCGTTGATGGAGGAGTTCATCGACTGGGAGATGATTCACGTCAATCTCGCAGAAGGCCACTTAGATGCGCTCACGATCTCTACCACTCAAGTACCCACTGGCAAGACTGTGGTGTTCTATGAGACGGGAGATGGTCGACCCAGGAAGTTCTCAAGGGATCCACACGTAACGCCCGTCCACGTACGCCTAGAGCCAGAACACACCCTGGCATCATCGGCCATTCCCTTCGTGTTCCCTCCCGTCGAGCTCGATGGCATTCCCTATGTCGATGGCGGACTGAGACAAAACACACCGCTCTCACCAGCCCTACGACTCGGCTCAGACCGCCTGCTCGTCGTCGGCCTCGGGACACACAAATCAATGAGTGATGGTCCCGTCGGCGTTCAACAAATGCGGGTGAGTCCAATCTTTGTATTAGCGAAGGTGCTCAACGCCCTTATGTTGGATCACGTCGACTACGACATCATTCGACTGGGCCATATGAATCGTATTCTCTCCGATGGCGAGGTGGTCTTCGGCGAGGAGTTCATCGATAAGCTCAACGCTATGGTCACACCTTTGAGAGGCGCGAGTTATCGCATCATCCCCCACGTCGTCTTGAGGCCCTCGAAGGATCTCGGGAAGCTCGCTGCCGACCACGTACGCGAAGAGCGGCTACGCTCGTCTCGGAGCCTCCTGAGTCGAGTGATTAGGACTCTCGCGCAGATGGAGAGTCGCGACGAAGCAGATTTAACGAGCTATCTACTCTTTGATGGCAGCTTCTGTGAAAAGCTGATGAACCTCGGTATCGAGGACGCAAAGTCCCGCAAAGATGATCTTCTACGGCTATTTACGGCCACCACCAATGAAGACGGCAGCCTCAGCGGCTAGGCCTACCAACCCTGGCTACACCTCGCATCCGCCCACTCAATAGTTCACCGAGTTAGAGGAAACGTGAGTGAGCGCCGACGTGAGCGTTGAGAAGCGCGTGTGGCTCATATTGAAGTCATTTGCGAGTCCGAGACCGTGACAAGTGATTCGGATCCGTAGGCCATCATTCGCGGGGGTGTCGCGGACATCAACGATCCCTGCGGTGGCGCCGTTGGGCCAGTTGCCGGGGACCCTGGGCAACACCAACTCGCCTGGATCGCCACCGACATAGGCCGACCACACCGGTAACTCATACGTATCGATCCGATTTTCGGAGCACGCTCCGGGGTCATAACTGGAGCCAACGACACGCACGATATCAACACGGCAGACGTCAACCGCCGGGCTGTCGTCATTCGCTACAGGCGACCAGGAGAACTCAAGTCCGTCACGGGAGAGGCCAGTGGTGCTGTAAAACGAGTTCGCCGTCATCAAACCGCCATTGGCGCCAATACCAAAGCGATCGATGATCGCCGCGACCGCCGCAGCCTGACCCGCTGGTGCATCATCTGCGTCCAAGTAGAGCGCAACGGCTGCGCCGAGATAGCCGATGCCGATAAATGCTCCTTGTGGGGCGACGGTGGTCAAATCGAGTTCCAGTGGATTTCCTCGACCTCGCCGAATCGCGGCGGCGTCCATACTGGCGAGCCCCATGGGAAACAAGCGTCCGCTGCCGTCGCCACCCGACCAGTCTCCGGCCGAAAGACAGAACATTCCTGCCCCGGCAGGTACATTGTCGAAGCGACAACGGGCGTTCTCGTTGAGCGAGCTCGCTAGGGACATGTCTAGATTTTCCCGGTCACCCTGAACATTGAGGTCTTGTAAAACTCCTATCTCAGCCGGTGTCAGGAGCTGGATCATAGCGCTCAAGTCACCGCCGCCCGCCAGGACACCGACGATATCGCCTACGGGGACTTTACCGGCCAAAGCGATGAAGTTGTCTCGACCATGAGGCACATCGCTCAAGCTAAACCGATGCTCTTCAACAGTGGCCGGCAAAATGCCGATCCGCTCCGGTTGTCCCGGGACATACAGATTACCAGGCACCGCCGCCTCGGCGACGAAACCAGCCGCTAAACCCTGAGTGACGGGATCCCAGCAGGTGAGCCGGCTCATCAGCCGCGACAGCGCGAACGTCGCCAAGAACGGCAGGTCAAAAGAGCCCAAAACCAGACCGAGGTCGGCTTGACCGTCCCTCCTGAGGTTATCAAAGTCGATCATCCGCCCGCGGATGGTAGAGCGCGGTCCACGCTCTGGGTCTGCACGCCGCAACGCGATGTTCAGAGCGCTCGCTTCGTTTGCGACCAGCGACACATACTCGTAGCCCTCTGCGGTCACAGTGACCGTCTGGGGTCCGCGCAAGGTGTCTCCAAAATCGAGGAACGTCACGACGCCGTCGTCACCTCCACGAACGCTGACAGGTCCAGCTCCGTCCTCGCCACCCAGGGCAGACTCTGCATCCAAGACGAGACGACCTGCGGCGTTCGGCCCAACCTGAACATAAGGTTCGGGGATCACCGCCCCTGTCTCGGCGTCTACGACCCGAACTCTAAGATTACCGGTGATGGGTGTGCAGCCCCCGGTCGCCGTGTCGACACCCTCCGTGTCATCGGAAGCAACAGCTATGGTCAGATCTCTTTCAACG
>CALELH010000426.1 GCA_937902595.1 uncultured Myxococcales bacterium | reverse complement strand
GTCGGCGACGGGGAGATCCCAATACGCGTTCATCTCAAACAGAGGCGCCGCTTCGTCTGGGATCTGCTGCGCGGTCTCGCTGGGGAGCCACTGCCTGATGTCGTAGGTCGCCTTCGGCAATCCCACAGCGCTACCGGACGCCGCTGGGTACCAAATCGCGACGGGCTCTCCGCCGACGTTGATGGAGCGTAGACCCACTTCGTAGGCACCAGCGGCTTCGAAGGTGTCGCAGCCATTATTACCGCCGCCCGCTGGATCATTACCCACGTTTCGCATCTGCGGGGGCAGCTGCAGGATCTCTGTGTCGCTCGACTCATCACCGCACCCGATGGTGAGTGAGAGTGACGTCATCAAGAAGCTCAAAATCATAAGACGCGCCATCGTGCATCTCCTCTCTCTGGCCCTTAAAAGGGTGTTTTGGATACCTATCCGCCAAGCACAAAAACTCTTAAGTGCCCGTTTTTACAGGATGAAATTCGTTCCCTGTTCAAATAATGCATAAATCTACCTACCGGACGATTCATTTGTCAAGGATGATCGTGTATGGTGCGCCCCATGAAGAAGCTAACAATCGAACGAAGACGCCCTGGAAGACCACCCAGTCCCATTAGCCGCAGCCGGCTGATCGAGGTGGCTCGCGAGGTGTTCGCCCAGAAGGGATACGCAGGCTCAAGTCTCAGTGAGATCGCCAATCTGGCGGGTCTGCGTAAAGCCTCCCTCTACCATCACTTCCCGAGTAAGGACTCCATCTACTTAGCGGTGTTGGACGAGTTGGTGCACGCCATCCGCGATCAGTTCATCGCGAGCGAGGTGCCCTTGGGTGGATACACCGCGCGTCTGGAAGATGCAGTCGGCCGAGCTCTCGACTATCTCGAGGCCAACGTAGAGGGCGCTCGAATCCTCGCGAGGGATATGATCGACTTCGGCCCCTTCATGCAAGCGCACGGTCAAGAGACGGTGTCTCTCACGCTTCAGATGTGGGCGAACTTCCTGCGTCGCGGCATGGACGCTGGCGAGTTTAAGAAGCAGAGCCCAGAGCAGCTCATCATCTCCCTGGTCGGGATGGCTCTCTACACATATGCGACGGACGACATCTCCAGTCGCCTCCTGAGCGTAGACAGCTCGGAGTCACGTAGAGAGCGATTGATGGTACCCATCAAAGCGCTCTGCCTCCAACAGGATCTGATCCACTTCCCTGAACCAGCACCACAGATTACTCCCGTCGCCGCGCTTTAGGCGGGGGTGTCATTTCACCGGAGATTTCCCTATGCTCCACCACTTGCGGGGAGCATAGGTCAGCCTCGCTATCGCTGAAGAACTCGGAGAGCTACGATGAAGATTCTGGTGACAGGCGGGGCCGGGTATATTGGGTCTCACACCTGCGTAGAGCTGCTCGAAGCGGGTCACGACCTCGTCGTCGTAGACAATCTCTGTAATAGCAAGGCCGCGGCCATCGACCGCGTTCTCGAGATCGCCGACGGATCCCTTCGCCTGATCGAACTCGACATCCGTGACACGGCGGCGCTCACCGAGGTCTTTCAAAGTGAGCGCGTCGACGCCGTCATTCATTTCGCCGGTCTTAAGGCCGTCGGAGAGTCTACGGACCTCCCTGTCGAATACTATGACAACAACGTCGGTGGGACGATCTCTCTACTCCAAGCGATGGACGCTGGTGACGTGAGGACTATCGTCTTTAGCAGCTCAGCGACTGTATATGGCGATCCTCATCAGGTACCGATTACCGAGGACTTTCCGCTCACCGCGACGAACCCCTATGGCTGGTCGAAGCTCATGGTGGAGCAAGTGCTCAAGGATCTTCAGGCGTCCGATGAACGATGGAGCATCACTCTACTTAGATACTTTAACCCGGTGGGAGCGCACCCGAGCGGGCTGATTGGTGAAGACCCCAACGGGATCCCCAACAACCTCATGCCCTATATCTCACAGGTCGCCATCGGAAAGCTTGATCGCTTGAGAGTCTTTGGGGATGACTATCCGACCCGAGATGGTACGGGCGTTCGTGACTATATACACGTCGTGGATCTGGCTCAGGGGCACCTAGCGGCGCTCGACACCCACGCCACAACTCCTGGCGCCCACATCTACAATCTCGGCACCGGGTCCGGCGTCAGCGTTTTGGAGATGCGGGCGGCCTTTGAAGAGGCCTGTGAACAGGCTATCCCCTATGAGATCGTTGACCGACGGCCCGGCGACATCGCCGAATGCTGGGCCGATCCTAGCCGCGCGCGCGTCGCCCTCAATTGGCAGGCGACCAAGAGCCTCATGGACATGACCCGTGACGGCTGGCGCTGGCAATCTCGTAACCCTGATGGGTATCAGGAGTGACCGATGCGTTTCGATCCAACCGAACATCCACATCGACGTAGGAACCCGCTCACCGGAGACTGGGTATTGGTCTCTCCACATCGCGCTAAGCGACCGTGGCAGGGCGCCGTCGAGGCGACCACGACTGAGCAACGGCCGAGCCATGACCCCAGCTGCTATCTCTGCGCGGGGAACACTCGGATCGGAGGGGCGTCGAACCCCAACTATACGGAGACGTACGTCTTCGAGAATGATTTTAGGGCCCTCCTCGATCCGACGCCTGAGATCGACGAGCCGAATGATCCGCTCTTCACGGCCTCGAAGGTCGAGGGCACCTGCCGCGTCGTCTGTTTCTCTCCGGATCATAGCAAGACGCTACCAGTGCTCTCAGTCGATGAGCTAGAGACGGTGATCGACACCTGGGCTGCACAAGTAGATGAGTTGAGCGCCCAGTATCGCTGGGTACAAGTCTTCGAGAATAAGGGCGCCGCCATGGGCTGCTCTAACCCGCACCCTCACGGACAGATTTGGGCCACGAGTGAGCTGCCGAATGAGGCCTTCAAAGAGGACTTAAATCAGGCCGACTACCTGGCCAGGAACGGACGTCCACTCCTTGTGGAGTACGCTGAGCGGGAGCACGCCCTTCGCGAGCGTGTCGTCGTCGAGAACGATGACTGGATCGCGGTCGTCCCCTATTGGGCAGTCTGGCCTTTTGAGACCATGGTACTCCCGCGGCGACGCCAAATCGCGCACCTAAACGCCCTCGAACCGACGGAGCGGCGAGCCCTCGCGGCGCTGCTTAAGTCATTGACGACTCGCTACGACAATCTGTTTCAGACCTCCTTCCCCTACTCTATGGGATGGCACGGCTCCCCGTCGGCAGCGCAGAGCGACCACTGGCAACTCCATGCTCACTTCTATCCGCCGCTCCTTCGGTCCGCGACCGTACGTAAGTTTATGGTGGGCTTTGAGATGCTCGGAGAGAGTCAAAGAGATCTGACAGCAGAGCAAGCTGCCGCTCGACTGCGCGATATCCCGGAAGAGCACTACCTAGAGGCAAAGAGATGAGCCTCGCTTCCGTCGTAGACCGTACTTTCAGAGAGCGTTTCCTCACCCCACCGTCTCAGGTGGTCCTGGCACCGGGCAGAGTCAATCTGATCGGAGAGCACACAGATTACAATGATGGCTTCGTGCTGCCCTGCGCTATCGACTTCGGCACCTATGTCGCCGCAGGCGAACGCGACGACGACATGATCCACGTCTTGGCTCTCGATTATGAAGGCCAAGAGTCCAGCTTCTCAGTCTCCACGCCGATCCCCCGGGACCCTGAAGCGCCATGGGCAGACTATGTGCGCGGTGTCGTCGAGGCTTTGACTAAGCGCGGTCACGCCCCTAAGGGAGCCAATCTAGTGATCTCAGGTAACGTCCCGCAGGGCGCGGGCCTGAGCAGCTCTGCCTCTTTGGAGGTCGCGGTCGCTCTGACCTTGTCCGAGCTCTTCGGTTTTGACTTGTCCGCGGCCGAGCTCGCTCACGTAGGCCAGGACGCCGAGAACCATTACGTTGGGTGTCAATGTGGGATCATGGATCAGCTCGCTTCGGCGGCCGGCCTGAAGGATCACGCGACCCTCATTGACTGCCGCAGTCTAGAGGTCAAGCCTGTACCGCTTCCCGATGACGTCTCCATCGTCATCATCAACTCAAACGTCAGGCGCGGTCTCGTGGACAGCGAATACAACGCCCGTCGCAGTGAGTGTGAAGAGGGCGCACGGCTGCTTGGCGTGCGCGCGCTCCGCGACGCTACGATGCCGCAACTGGAGGCCGCCAAAGACGTTCTCACACCTCAGGTGTATCGTCGCGCGCGCCACGTGATTAGCGAGAACACTCGAACGGAGTCTGCGGCCGCCGCGATGAGACGCGGTGACATCGCGACTTTGAGCCAGCTTATGGCCGAGTCCCACGCCTCCCTCAAAGATGATTTCGAGGTCACCGTTCCTGCTCTCAACATCCTAGTCGATTTGGTCGACGGTGTGATGGAGGGCCATGGAGGCGCGCGCATGACCGGCGGTGGTTTTGGTGGCTGCATAGTCGCCCTATCTCCGAAAGACCGCGTGGACGCCATCCGCGACATCGTAGAAGCCGAGTACGAGTCCTCAACTGGGCTGCGGGCTGACATCTTCGTCTGTCAGCCCAGCGAAGGGGCGCGAGCGCTGACTAGCGTTGAAGCCGGCCCTTCTCCATGAAGAGAAACGTACCCTATGCACCGCATAACTATCCCCTCATTCCGAGACCCTATTTGAAGGTAGAAGAGAGATGAGCACACTCACGATTACGACATTCGTTGGCGCGACCCTGGCCGTCGCGCTTCTCACGATCTATTTCGTTCGCCGCATGAACACCTCGGACAACCCGACCGAGGAGTATTTCACGGGCGGACGTGCTCTGACGTGGCCTATCGTCGCTGGTTCGCTGCTACTCACGAACCTCTCCACGGAGCAGCTCGTCGGGCTGAACGGAGCGGTCTTTAAGGACGGTAATCTCGTCGGGGTCGCTTGGGAAGCCCTGGCCGCTTTCGCGATGATCGCGACGGCGCTGCTGTTTCTACCTCGCTATTTAGCGAGTGGTTTCACCACGACGCCTGCCTTTCTTGAGCAGCGCTTTGACCGCCTCACACGACAGCTTGTCTCTGCGCTCTTTCTTTTCGGTTACGTCACCGTATTGCTGCCCGTTGTTCTCTATACAGGCTCCTTGGCGATCAAGACGATGTTCGGTCTGGAGCTGGACTTGTGGATGATCGTGGTTGGCATCGGCGTCCTCGGGAGCTGGTACGCGATCTTTGGCGGCTTGAAGTCCGTCGCGGTCAGCGACACCTTCAACGGTGTTGGACTCTTGATCGGAGGCCTCGCTATCCCTGTGCTCGCGCTGTGCGCGCTCGGGGACGGCTCCATCGGAGAGGGACTCGCTAAGCTAATCGCCGACAAGCCCGAATCTCTCGCGGTGCTCGCTTCGACGGACAAGACCGGTGAGCCCGCGTCAGTGCCCTGGGATACGCTGTTGACCGGGATGATGTTCATACAGATCTTCTACTGGTCGACCAATCAGGTCATCGTTCAACGCGCCATGGGCGCAAAGAACCTGGCTGAGGGACAGAAGGGCGTCTTGTTTGCGTCACTCATGAAGCTCGTTGGTCCCGTCATGCTCTGCCTGCCCGGCATCATCGCGCTCCACATGACAGACGCCCTGAACATCACCGCGAATGACCAAGTTTACCCAGCTATCGTCAAGCACGTGCTCCCTGATTGGTCTCTCGGGCTCTTCGCGGCGGTGCTGGTTGGGTCCATCCTAAGCTCGTTTAACTCGGCGCTTAACAGCGCATCTACCCTGTTCTGCCTTGAGTTCTACGAAGGCCGAATCGAGTCTCGCCATTTCGACACTGACCGCGCGCGCTCTGAGCACATCGTTAAGGTCGGCAAGCTCTTCGGCACTGCGCTGGCGATCACCTCGATGGCCCTCGCCCCCATGCTGGCGCAAATGGAGTCCATCTTCGCCTATCTACAAAAAGTGAACGGTCTCTACAGCGTTCCGATCATCTCTATCTTCCTCGTCGGCCTGCTCACGAAGCGCGCGACCGCGGGCTCGGCGAAGCTCGCGATGGGTGTGGGCTTGCTGTCCTACGGCTACTTCACCTTCTTCCCCATCGAAGGCCTCCATTGGCTACACGGATACTTCATCTGCTTCTTGGCCGCGGTCATGACTATGCTGGTGGGCGGTCAGATCTCCCCTAAGACAGCAGAAGAGATCGCGAAGAGCGATGAACGGCCAGAGGCCCCCGTTGATTTGACCCCTTGGGTCCACGCCAAGACCGCCTCCATGGTCATCGTCGCGCTGACCGTCGTCATGTACGTCACGCTCCAAGCGCTCTCAGCCTAAGAGGGCATAGACGTCTCTCGACCCGGAAGAGCCGCACAGTAACGGCGCTAAAGACGTCGAGATGAGCAGGGTGGCAGATGCCGCCTCACACAGCCTCTATCGCCCTGCCTCAGGCGTATTGCGTCCTTTACTAGGCCTCTCCCCGGTTAGTCAGTATGCTGGGGAGGTGATGATTCGATTCTTTAAGAACTGGCAGCCGTGTCTGAGCCTGATCACCGCAGGTCTGCTCGTCGCATGCGTTGGCTCCTTCCCCGCCACCGATCCAGGCATGGGGCCATTGGACTTAGATCTAGGTGTCACCACAGCAGACTCGACCAGTCCAGAACCGCCAGAGCCGCCTAGACCAGACATGATGATTCCTCCACCGCCACCTTCGCCGCCCGTCACAGGCGCTGAACCGGACGCTGCTGTGGACAGCAGCCTCCCGTGCGCCCAGCTGTGGCCTGATGTATGCGGAGTTCCTTGTGCAGGACAAGGAGACGACAGCCAGCTCCTCCATATTACTCGCCAAGAAATTTTCGAGCTCCCAGCAGGAAGCCACCGGTATCGATGTGTCGTCATCGCGGGCACTTTAAAGATCAGGGGCTCGACCCAAATCGAGGCCGAAAGCTTCACGCTCAAATCGACGGGTAAAATCGACGGGTTGGGTGCGGGTGATGGCGGTCCTGGCCAAGGGTCCAACGGCGTCTCACGAGATGGTCGTGGCTCTGGAGGCGCAGGTGGTTCAGGGCTCTGCCGCGGCGGTAATGGCTCACCGCTGGTCGGGCGAGCAGGACCTCCTGCTGCCGGCTCAACTCAACTCGACCTGAGCTACCCAGGTGGCCCTGGCGGACAGGGGGGATCAGGCACGACTCCACGGTTCGATCCATCCGAAGGTCGACCAGGTGGCCGTGGTGGCGCCAGCCTCCAGATTCGGGGCGAGGAGTGTCAGGTCTCCGGTCAAATTAACCAAGGCGGTCTCCCGGGTGAAGACGGGCGTGATGCGTCTCACGGAGGCGGCGGTGGTGGAGCTGCCGGCAATCTTCAACTCGAATGTTCTACAGCGCAGTTCTTTACCCGCAGCTTATCCATCTACCTGGAGGGCGGAGACGGAGGACGCGGCGGTTCAGCCCTCAACCTGTACGCAGGAGGAGGCGGTGGCGGTGGCGCAGGTGGAGGTTTCAGAGTGGTCACCCGCAGGGCGCTCGTGAATGGCGCCGCCCTCGCCGCACCCGGATTATTGATCTCGGAGCTCTTCGATTATATCCACCTCGATGGTGGCGAAGCGGGAGACCGCGGGACCAGCGGCCCCTCCGCTGAGCGTGGTGCCCCCGGGGGGCCATGTCGCTCAATATTTGAGCCAAATTAGGGCCACGAACAAACAATTTACACTCCACTTGGATGTTTCGACGTACCCTTCGCGCGATTCCGGTGATACCGTGCGCGCCGGACTTCAGCGGTGAAGGTAGGTGAGGGCCATGAATCCGATACCTGTAGCAGAGAGAGCGGCTCGAGTTGAGTACGCGATTCGAGATGTCGTCGTGCCTGCGACCGAGCTGGAAGCTCAAGGCCACGAGATCCTTAAGCTCAACATCGGCGACCCACTCGCGTATCCGGGTTTGCCGACTCCAACCCATATGATCGAGGCGTTCCATACCGCCCTCACTCGACAACAAAACGGCTATTCGCCGAGCTATGGCCTACCACAATTGAGGGAGGCCATCGCCGAAGACGAGAGCGGTAAAGGCTGGCGCTGTAAAGCGGACGACGTCTACGTTTGCCACGGCGTCACTGAGGCCTTTCAGATCTTGTTAGCCGCGATCATTCAGCCAGGCGATAAGATTCTCTGTCCTGGCCCTCATTATCCACCCTATATGACCTATCCGCCGCTCTTCGGTGGAAGCACCATCGAATATCGAATGGATCCGGATAATGAGTGGCGAGTCGATTTGGATGACATCCGAGCGAAGATGGATGAGCACGTTCGACTCCTGGTCTTGATCAATCCCAATAACCCGACGGGCGGCATCGCTGACCGAGAGACTATCTCCGGACTCCTTAAGATCGCCGAGGAGTGGCCGAATTGCGTCATCATCTCAGACGAGATTTACGATGGCCTTAACTTCGAGCGAAACCACGTCTCCACGGCGGCGGTCGCTGACGCGGAGGGGTCCAGTGTCCCGGTCATCACCTTCAACGGCGTCAGTAAAGTCTATTACGCGCCTGGTTGGCGTATAGGATACCTGGCCATCCGCGATCCGAATGACCGATTTGTGTTGGTCAGAGATGGCATAGAGCGCCTGCTGCGGTCGCGACTCTGCGCATCGACCCCTGCACAAATGGGCTATTTGGCAGGTCTGAGAGGGCCACGCGACTGGATGAATGACTACCTCTCGAGGGTCATCGCTCAGAGAGACTATTGCGTCGAACGGATCGCCGCCATCGAGGGCATGGAGACGCAGATCCCTGGCGGCGCGTTTTACCTGTTCCCAAGGTTGACTGACCCGAGATGGTCGTCACGGGATAAGGACTTCGTCTTAGGTTTACTGCACGCCGAGAAGGTGCTGATGGTGCATGGGTCCGGCTTTAGCCCACATTACGGTAAGGGCTTTGTTCGCCTCGTATATCTACCCGGAATCGATGTCCTCGCCGACGCGTTTGATCGTATCGAGCGCTTCCTCGCCTAATCCGCCGCGAGGGGCGATCGCCGCTGACGCCAGGGCAGCGCGCGCTCAAGCTGGCGACTCAAAGAGAACAGAAGCTGGTCGTTGCCGACGTGGCTACCGATCTGGATGCCGTAAGGTAAACCAGACTCCGTGAGGCCCAAGGGCAACGACGCTGCCGGACCTGTCGTCAAGTTGAAGGGCGCCGTCAATCCCCCTAACTGCGCAGCCCGCTTAAACCAGGATTCAGGGTCGTCAGGACGGGTAAACTCAGCGATGGGTGGCGCAACAGTCGAGACCGTGGGTGATAAGAGAACATCCGCGTCGCCAAACATGGCCTCGATGCGTTGGACAAGCATCATCTGAATTGCGCGTGCGTCTTCAAGAGACGGCTTCCCGTCGGCGCGACGAAGCCAACGTGTAACCGATTGGAGAAACCCCTCGGACAGTGATGGCACACCGGATACCGCGAACCGCCACACAGGGAGAAACTCTTCGAGCGTGCCGGTCGCGACCTCGGTCTCGACCACAGTATGACCAAGTTCGCGGAGCACATCCGCCACAGCCTTCGTCGCCGAGGCGATCTCCGGATCGACTGGGCCGATGGGCGATTGAGTGTACATACGAATCTTGAGCGCGTCAGGATCTCGCCGAGCCGCGGCGAGGCAGGACTCATCCTCAGCCCCACCATTCGGCCTCCCAGCCATTACATCAATCATGGCCGCCGCGTCCTCTACGTAGCGTGCCAAAGGACCCATCACGCTGATCCCAAGTCGATTGTAGCGGCCATGGAGATTACCCAAGGTAGACAGAGAGGGCTTAAACCCGAAGAGATGACATAGAGCAGCAGGGATTCGAACCGAGCCGCCGCCATCGGATCCATGGGCGATCGGGATTAGGTCCGCCGCGACGGCAGCGCTTGAGCCTCCACTCGATCCACCTGAGCTCCGCTCAAGGTCCCAAGGGTTACGGGTCGGAGGGTGAATATCGGGCTCGGTAACCGGGAGCACGCCAAACTCCGAGGTCGCGAGTTTACCCAGGGACACAAAACCACCGGCCCGGATTAGCTTCACGACGGGTCCATCCACGGGAGACACAAAATAACGATAGGCGCGAGAACCTAGATGGGTCGGCGTCCAAGCGGTCGGGACCAGATCCTTAATGCCCGTTGGCACTCCGTGAAACAGCGGTCCACCGTCCCACCCTCGCCGCTGTCGCGCACTGTCTGCCTGAGCCGCCAATTTAAGAGCACGCTTAGCGCCAACGTGAACGAAGGCGTTCAGGTTGTCGTTGTGCTCCTCGATCCGCCGTAAATAGAGCTTGGTCAGCTCAACGGACGATAATCTACCCTCACGAATCTCTTGGGCTTGTTCGAGAGCAGACATCCTTAAGATTTCTGACGCCTCCACGTGTCGTCCTCCCATCACGTAACAGAGCTGTTCAGCGGCCGGATTGCCAGCGACCCCTTACGGGCCAGACTAACACCCTTCTCAGTCGCGGGAGTAGCCCATCCCCCCATAGAACAGCCACTCATCCACCAACACACCTTCCGCCATAAGACACTATTTACATCCCAAACCCTGCACAACTCTCCTAAAAGTAAAACCCGGCCATATCCACGGACCTAATTCTAGGCTGTGACCGCTTGGCACGGGCCCTGCAAAACAAGAACTCTACATATTATTTATTTATCTATTGTTGAGGGGGGTGCTTATGAGCAGAGAACCTGAGCGAAGACCGGCACAAGCAGGTGCGAGTTGGTCAATGACCGTGACGATCTTTATGACGCTAGTGATCGTCAGTTTAACGTCTGTCGCAAACGCGAGAACGACAGACCCATGC
>CALELH010000425.1 GCA_937902595.1 uncultured Myxococcales bacterium | reverse complement strand
CCACGGTGACCGAGACCTCCAAAGTTAAATCGGGTTTGGCGGCGGCGGCAGGCAAGAAGAAAAAGAAGAGAGTCAGTGGGACGGCCCAGACTGCACCATTGGGTTTTGATAGTGCGATGAAGAAAGGGTATCAGCTGCTCGAGCGTGGCCGGGTGGCTAAGGCGCGGGAGGCCTTCCTGAGCGCAGCACGCGCCCGACCGGATCGACCGGAGCCCCATGCGAATTTGGGGTGGTGCTCAATCGAGTCCCGTCAGTACGACGGAGCGATCAGGTTTTTTCGTAAAGCCCTCTCCGTTCGTAAGCGTTATTCAGATGGTCTATTTGGTCTGGGCGTCGCCTTTGAAAAAAAGGGCAACACAGCGGAAGCAGTGAAGGCCTTTACCGAGTATCTCGAACACCACCCTAATGGTCGTAAGGCGCGGATGATCAAGGCTCGATTAGAGAGGTTGACTCCGTAGGACTGTGAGTCGGGAAGACGTTTAGAGCTTAGCGTTTTTCTCGGTTTTTGACGGGTGCCAGCGGGTGTCTCTGACTGAGTTGAAAGTCGTTTTCAATGACCTAAGTGTCTGCTAATAAAGATGTTTTGTTTTTCGTTAGAAATAGCTGGAAGCGTGAAGTTCTTTCTATTATAAACCGCTCCGTAACCTACTTTGTGGTTGATAAAGACGATGTCCGAACAAGCAAAAAGAGGCACAGCGTCGCGTTTGGCGCGGCTCCTGTTGACCTCCAGCGATGCTGAACTCATCGGTGGTCAGCTTTACGATATCCAAGGGTACGCCGAGCTCGTTGACGGCTTGTCCGCTCAAACGAACGAGAGGCGGTCCGCGGCTCTTCGTCGAGCGGCGCTTCGAGAGGGTGCCCTTCCACTGTCCTCCCTAAACGGTTCTCCAATCCTACCTAATGGGCCCAAGCGATTCGCTGGTTGATAGTCGCCCCCGACTTGATCCCTACGGCCTAGATCTAGATCCCCTAAAATAGAGAGCGACTATGAGACTCTGCGCGACTCGACGAGGCTGCGCGCTCGAGGGTTTGGTTTGCATTCCTCGCCATCTCCGCCCAAGATTCCAGCCGCCCCGCATTAACGAATCGGAGTAGGCCGTAAGATGGAGACAAACTTTCGGGTAATTGAGTGGCGCCGATATGAGGTGACTTTGCTGGATCAGCGACGTCTTCCCGTGGACGAGGTGTATGTGCGGTGCGGTCACTGGAGCGCTGTGGCTTCAGCGATCACTGAGATGGTTGTTCGTGGTGCCCCAGCGATTGGGATTACAGCTGCATATGGCGTCGTTTTGGGGGCGCGCGAGATCGCCGAGTCGGGGCATGCTCTCCATCAGAAGGCGATGACTGAGATCTTCGATGGATTGGCGGCGACGAGGCCGACAGCCGTTAACCTCTTCTGGGCGCTGGAGCGCATGCGAGGCATCCTCTCAACGACATCGGGAACCGCTGCGCAGATAGTCGCCGCGCTCGAGTCAGAAGCGGTCGCGATTCACTGTGAAGATCGAGAGATGTGTGCGGCGATGGGTGCACACGGAGCGTCGCTCTTGCCGGACGGAGCTCGCGTCCTTACTCACTGTAATACTGGAGCCCTGGCCACTGGTGGTGATGGGACAGCGCTCGCGGTGATTCGCCACGCCTTCCGAGCTGGCCGTCTCGATGCAGTGTATGCCGATGAGACACGCCCTTTCCTCCAGGGGTCTCGGCTCACTGCTTGGGAACTCCATCGAGACGATGTTCCGGTACGTGTAATCACTGACAATATGGCGGCGGACTTCATGCGACGAGGAGCGATCGACGCCGTCCTGGTTGGTACGGATCGGATCACCGCAAATGGCGATGTGGCAAATAAGATAGGGACCTATGGCCTCGCGGTCTTATGCGAGGCCCATAACATTCCTTTCTACGTGGTTGGTCCAACAAGCACCATCGACCTCGACACGGCGACAGGGGATGAGATCGAGATTGAGAGGCGGCCCGATCGGGAGGTGACTCATGTCGGTGCGACCCAAATTGTGCCAACGGGAGTGAGCGTTGAGAATCCAGCTTTCGACGTAACGCCGGCGCGACTCGTCACCGCGATCGTTACAGAACATGGGGTGGTGCGATCACCTTATAGTGAGGGGTTGATCCAGCACGTCTCAATGAGTAATTAGTGGCACGTGTGAAGCGGTGTGAGCAGCTTTTTAGGTACTTTCGATCATCGAGGTTGACTTTTAATCAAGCTGAGCATAACCTTCGCGCCCCTGTGAGCCTGGTGGCTTACGGAAACGTGAATTATAGGCCGCGATGCCACCTGATGGGTGGTGTCCAAAGCGGGTGAGAAGATCCATGTACGCGATAATTAAGACCGGCGGTAAGCAGTACCGCGTGAGCCCAGGGCAGACGCTTCGTGTAGAGAAGCTCGAGGGCGCTGTTGGTGACAACGTAGAGCTGAGCGATGTGCTTTTGGTCGGCGGCGAAGGAGAGACCCGAATCGGTCAGCCCCTCGTCGACGGCGTAAAGGTGAACGCTGAGATCGTGGAGCAAGGCCGCGCTAAGAAGATTATTGTCTTCAAGAAGAAGCGCCGGAAGGGCTACCACAAGAAGCAGGGTCACCGTCAGCTGTTCACTAGCCTGAAGATCACGGAGATCAGCGCTTAAACGCTGTTCTTCTAAAGAACTCGGAGTAAATCGAGATGTCACACAAAAAAGGCCAAGGTAGTACCAGAAACGGTCGTGATTCAAACGCCCAGCGCCGTGGCGTGAAGCGCTTTGATGGCCAGTTTGTTCGGGCAGGAAACATCATCGTTCGTCAGTGTGGAACTCGTATCCACGCTGGAGAGAACGTTGGGCTAGGCAGAGATTACACTCTCTTCGCTTTAGTCGACGGTCACGTGAAGTTTGAGACGTTCCGCCAGGGACGTAAGCGCGTGGCTGTATACGCTGCTGAGGGATAAAACCCATCAAGTTCATTGATCAAGCAACCATCTCCGTAGCTTCGGGCTCGGGTGGGGCTGGTATGGTGAGCTTTCGGCGGGAGAAGTTTGTCCCCCGCGGAGGCCCAAGCGGTGGTAGTGGAGGTCGCGGCGGAGACGTCGTACTTCTAGCCGATACGGGTCTCTCTACCCTTTTAGACTTTAGATACCGCCGTAAGTATGCCGCTAAGAACGGTCGGCCGGGTGGGTCGAATGACTGCACCGGCGCCGACGGTGAGACGCTAGTGATCCGCGTACCGGTTGGCACTCAAGCATATGATGATGAGACCGGCCGCCTGATCGCCGATCTCGTAGAAGATGGCCAGGAACACGTTCTCGCAGAAGGTGGAATCGGTGGCCGAGGCAACTCGTCATTTGCGACGCCCTCACGCAGAACGCCTGAGTATGCGCAGCCTGGCCGTCCCGGCGAGGAGGTAGAGGTCCGTCTCGAGCTGAAGCTCCTTGCGGATGTCGGCTTGGTCGGATTTCCAAATGCGGGTAAATCGACGCTGATATCCAGGATCAGTAGGGCCCAACCTAAAGTCGCCGATTACCCCTTCACAACCATCACACCAAATCTAGGTGTCGTTCGAGTCGACGTCGATCGTAGCTATGTCGTCGCAGATATGCCGGGCTTGATCGAGGGGGCCGCAGATGGGGTCGGCTTGGGTCATCAGTTTCTGAAGCACATCGAGCGGACCGCGCTTTTCTTATTCTTGGTTACCCAAGACATGGAGCCGGGTCGAGATCCGATTCAGGATCTGGAGACCCTCCAGCGCGAGCTTAGATTGTACGATGACCAGTTGACTCGTCGTGACTATATCGTCGTCCTGTCTCAGTGTGATCGTCCTGACGTCCATGAGCAGCTCGATGACCTGCGCGCTGCTGTACCTGATGAGATTGAGGTCGTCGCGATCTCTTCCGTAACAGGGATGGGTCTCGATCGATTACAGCAAGTCGTCGCAAACGCGTTGCTAGACGCAGGAAAATGGGGCGGGCGATAAGCTGAGCCTGTTTTCTAAACTCTTGTTTTATAAGGGTTTTACAACAAGTCTGTTACATTGAGTGTAGTTGACAGCGTATGGAATGCTGTGGTAGTCGATTTGTCTAGTTCTCGGGTAAGATGCCTCACCGAAGGGAACCACCCTGATGTTGCGATACGTTCTCATCCTCACTTTCTTGACTACGAGTGCATTTGCGCAAGCTCCCGCTGAGGGGCCGGCAAATGCAGAGAAGCCTGCTAAAGCCGCTGGCGAAACGACTCAGGTCAAGGTTGAACAAAAGACTAAGAGTGCCCCGGTATCAGCGAACTCCGGGGATGATGCCTACCGTCTCAAGATTACGGATCTTCAGGGGCGTGTTGACGAGCTGAAAGAGAAGATCTTTCGCACAAAGACACGCCTAGCAATCTTGAAGGAGAGCATCCTATCTACGACGATCGCTGGAGCTGAGGCTCGCTTGATCCATCGAAATGAGATGGGCGCGAGCTTCAACCTAGAGAAGGTCATCTACAGCCTAGATGGGACGCCGATCTTTAGTAAGGTCGACGCAGATGGTGATTTGGGCGACCAGAAAGAGCTTCAGATCTTTGATGGTCCCATAGTTCCGGGCAATCACACAGTCTCCGTCGTCATGGTCTACCGTGGTAACGGCTTCGGGATCTTTTCGTACTTACGTGGATACGTGTTCACGCTTAGGTCATCTCACACGTTTCATGCCGAGGAAGGTAAGCGTATTCAGGTGAAGGTCGTCGGCTATGAGAAGGGTGGGATCTCTACCGACTTGAAGGACCGCCCTGATATTCGCTTCGAGAACGTGTTGTCTAACCCCGGTCGAGGGACACGGGATCCATCGGTGAACAAATAAGTTATGCAATCGAAGGCGAATAACGCCTCAATGGCGGTGACTATCCTAGGCGCAGTCCTAGCTCTGTGTCCGCTGTTGGCCTTTAGCCAGACCCGCGAAGAGGCTCTGCAGGAGCTGTCGACCATCGAGCGAGAGGTCGCGACCCTTGAGGACAATTATCTGAAGGGCGTTCTTCTAGAGAACCAAAACCGGTTCGCAGCCCGCATGAATGACGGGCAATTCTTCTTCTACTCGAAGCAGTACGACCGCGCGTCGATGGTGCTGCTCAACCTTGTTGAAGAGCCATCGAATCGGAACGTCGCTGGATATCGAGATGCAGTCTTCTTTCTGGCCGAATCTCTCTTTCGTATCCGAAACCACCATGCAGCCGCTCGCTATTTGGCCCGCCTATACGCGGTTGGAACGGCAGAGCAAAAGCAGCATGCCTTAGCCCGACTCCTCGATCTCGCGATGCAGACCGAAGACCAGGCGTTGGGCGACAAGTACGCTCGAATGGCTGAGAGCCACGCCGGGAATAACCGACAACCCCAGCTTATGTATGCGTTGGGCAAGTACCGATACCGACAGGGCCGTCTTTTGGCTGCTAAGAGTCGATTTGAGAAGGTTGGTAAGGATGGAGAAGAGTATCTGAGAGCTCGTTACTTCCTCGGCGTCATCGCCTTGAGGCAGGGCCAACTCGGTCAAGCTCGGAAAATCTTCCAAGGCCTGGCGCAGACGGAGGTGACGGCTAACGGTGACGCCGTCGGCGATACTCATGTTCGGAATCAGTCCCAACTGGCCTTGGCGCGCATCGCATATGAGACCGGAGCCTTCGATGAGGCGGTCGCACTGTATAATCAGGTGCCTCGAGACGTCTCAGAGTTTGACCGGGCTATGTACGAGAGCGTCTGGATCTCCATTAAGCGCAAGAAGTACAAGAACGCCCTTAGAAAGTTGGAGTTGCTGTTAATCAGTCAGCCAAATGTTCTTGATGGTCCTGACGCAAAGCTGCTCGAAGGTAAGCTCCAGTTGATGATGGGCCGGTATGATGAGGCTGAGACCGCCTTCAATACCGTGTCCCAGAGTTTTGGTTCCGTTCAGAAGAAAATGACCACAGTCTTACGGCAGAACCCGGACCTAGAGAAGCACTTCGGTGGAGTCATTGGCGACCGCATCGCGGACTTCGATATGACCGCTCTGCTCCCACCGGAGGCGGCGAGAATCGCCGGAGAGGATGTCAGATCTGGTCGCGCGCTTCAGTTGGTTGGCGACGTCTCAGCTCAGCGACGGGACGTCAATGACGCTGGCCGTACCATCCAAAAGTTGCAGACGGCGCTCTCATCGGAGAATCGGCTAGAGATGTTTCCGAAGATCCATATGGGCGTTCTTCGCGGCATAGAGTTGAAGGCGCGTCTGTTGACTCTACGTGGGACGCTGAATGAGCTTGCGGGACAGCAGGTGCGGGCGGGTTCATCAGCCCACGAGGGTCTTCGGACCGACCGTAGAACTTGGCAGTCTCGCTATGCCAGTATCCCTAGAACCGTGGTGAAGATGAAAGAGCGCGACGCTAAGATCGATCAGCGCATGCTCGATCTTGAACAAGCGGCCCATCGTTTGAGGGTTGACCTTCGTGCTGTGGAGGCGCAGTTGGTCGCGATCTCGAAATACTTGAAGGACACGGCGAACGAGGCGAAAGCCAACTCGGCTCGTTCTCAGGTGCAGCGGGAGATGAAAGAGGCCAAGGCGCTTAAGAAGCAAATCGAGAAGCTGGCTTGGAAGATCGAGGATGAGCGGATGCGCGTGGGTGTGAATGATTACGCAGCGCGAGAGGACGGGAGAGTCGAAACAGAGCTGCGTCGGTCTATAGGTGATGAGCTTGATTGGTTGACGAGCAATGGGATTCGGGTGGATCGACCGGAGCGTGAACGGTGCTCTGCCAGTGAGAGAGCGATCGATCGCTTCGTCAAGCGAGCCGAAGGGCTCGCGAATGCACGAATCAAAGAGTTCATGCAGACCGTCGACCAAGAAAAGAAAAACGTCGGCGGCTACTCCCTTCGGCTGGGGACCTATGAAGGTAAGACCAAAGCGCTCGGCGGAACGATCGCGGCTCGGAGTTTTCGTAAGGTGCTTGAGCGTATCGCAGCTGTTGTTTTGGACGCGGATGTCGGCTTGATCGACGTGGCGTGGAAGCAAAAGGATGACAAATCAAAGGACATCGATACCGTCATTCAGAAGCAGCGCACGGAGTACAATTTTGTTGAAGCTGCGTTTCAAGAGGTGACCGGTGACTAGGTTCCTAGCTCAGTTTCCCATACCGAGTACGCTGCTCAATAAGAGGCGTGTCCTACAGCTATGCTTAGGTATCGTAGTCGCCCTATTTACGCTGCCTTTGAACGCTCAACCGAAACCCACCGATGACTCCGAGAGCGCAGATGAGTCTGCCCGTTCTGGATCTAAGGCACCAAAAGAGGCCGCTGGTGAGAAGAAGACGGTCAAGGGGACCGACTCCGACAAAACTAAGAAGCCTGACGGTGAGGTCTCTGAGGAGGCCAAGGCGTCCGGTGATGAAAAAACCTCGGACGAAGCCGAGACATCGGAGACAGGGGAGGCCTCTGGAGAGGCCCAGGCAAGCGCCGACTCGATTCAGCCAAAGGCACAGAAATGTGTCGCGATCGAACGTAAGAAGGGCGGCACAGACGCCGCTCTGACCGCCGCCGATGAAGCGAAGAGACGTGCCGATGACGCGGAGGCGTCCGCAGAGTTGGCAGCGCTCAATAAAGAGGTCGGTAGTTTTGGGATTCAGGTCGAGGAATACCGCGCTGACGTTAAGCGGATCGTCGAGCTCCAGTATGAGCGACGGCGGCGACGAATTAAGGCCCGATACTCCAAGCTTATCCAAGATCTGACGAAGGAAGAGCGTACGCGGCGAGTGGCGGCTATCGAGCGTTTTGAGAAGTTTCTCGCCAAGTATCCCAATAACGTTCGGTACACGCCGGACGCGCTGTTCCGCTTAGCTGAGCTGTATTTCGAACAGGCGAATGACATTTATATCGCCGCGCAAGAGAAGTTCGACGAGCTCTCATTGGCCTTTGATGAGGGTAAAGTCGAGGAAGAGCCGCGACCACCAGAACAGGACTATTCTCGCACCATCGCGCTCTTTGAGCGCTTGATTAATAGCTGGCCTAAGTATCGCAACATGGATGGGGCTTATTATTTGCGCGGCTACTGTCAGGCCGAGATGGGAGAGTACGTAAAGTCGAGGCAGTCTTTCCTCGCCTTGGTTAAGCGGTTTCCCAAGAGCCGGTTCGCGCCGGAGACCTGGACTCGAATTGGCGAGTATTTCTTTGATGACAACAAGCTAGCGCAGGCGATCAACGCCTACTCGAAGGTCTTGCAGTTCAAGACGAGCGGCTATTACGACAAAGCGCTCTACAAACTCGCATGGACCTACTATCGCAATGACCAATATGTGGAGGCGATCGACCGTTTTCGTCGGCTGATTGAGTTTAGTGACCTCAAGGCTAAGCAGACCGGTAGAGCGGGCTCTGATCTACGAAAAGAGGCAGTCCAATATCTCGCGATCTCTTTGCAAGAAGATGACTGGGATGGTGACGGTGAGCCTGACGCAAATTCGGGTTTTCCCAGAGTCATGCAGTTCGTCACCGGCGATCGCTCTTACGATGTTGAGGTCCTTAGAGAGCTGGCGGAGATCTTCTTTAACAACGCTAAGTTCCCAGAGGCGATCGCTACGATTCGTTTCCTATTGAAGACATTCCCCACCCACGAGGGGAACCCAGAGCTGCACTCTCGCATGATCTCTGCCTATCACCGGCAGCAGCGTCGAGACGATGCTTTCTCTGAACGAGACCGTTTGTCGTCCTCATATGGGCCTGGAACCCAATGGTATGAGGCCAACCGGGACAAGCCGAAGACTCTTCAGAGCGCCGAAGAGCTGATGGAAGACGCTCTCAAGATGGCCACGCAATATCACCATACGGAAGCGCAGAAGGCTCGGAGAAGAGCTGAGCAAGGTGATCTAAGCGCCGAGAGTGTGGCCGTGGCCGAGTATGCGGCGGCGGCTGAAGCCTATGAACGATATCTCGCTCGATTCCCGAAGTCGGAAGACGCCTATACTTTGAACTTTTTCTACGGTGAGTGTCTTTACTATTCCGGAAAGTTCGCTCGGGCGGCGGTTCAATACGAGAAGGTGCGTGACAGTCTACTGGGCTCCAAGTTTAAGGAGTCTGCTGCCTTCTTCGGGATTCTGTCTCGTGAGAAGGCTGTGCGCGAGCAGATCGTTGCTGGCCAGATCTCTCCAAAGCCATCCCTTGTCGGCAAGACTCCTGGTGTGGTCGCTGCGGCACCCTCCACGGAGGATGATGACAATGACGGGCTCGTTCGTGAGATTACTCCTGAGCCGATTCCCACTGCAGTACAGGAGCTAGTCGACTCTCGTAGACGCTACATCGATGAGTGTTTGGTCAGTAGTGAGGATGCCACCCGCCTGCCGAGAAACGTCTATAATCTCGCTGAGGTTTACTTTGATTATAAGCACTTCAAGGAAGCTAGAGCTTGGTATGCGTGGCTCATTGAGCGTTATCCGAAGCAGAAGTTTGCTGGCTATGCGGCGGCGAACTTAATCGAGACTTACCGTCAGGCGAACGATTGGAAGAAGATGGCTGAATGGGCGGAGAAGATCGCCGCCGCCGGCTTAGGTCGTGAGTTTGATGATGAGATCAGGACCCTCAAGGTTGGGGCGCTCTTCAAGACAGCTAAGCGGCTCCACGAGGACGGTAAGCACGAGCAGGCGGCTCGGGAGTATATGCGCCTGGTGGATGAGAACCCAGGTAACCGCTTTGCGGACCGCGCTTTGAACAATGCGGCTGTGGCATTCGAAGACATTCGGAGGTTCGAATCGGCGACGAAGGCATATGAGCGCATCTATAGAAAGTACCCAAAGAGTGAGTTTGTAGAGCACGCCCTCTTCCGAGTAGGTGTGAACTCAGAGCGGTTCTACGACTATGACAAAGCCATCCGTACATACCTGAAATTGGTCGCTCAGTTCCCTCAATCTAAACATCGCGCCGATGCCTTGTATAAGGCTGCAAAGAAGCAAGAGCAGACGCAGCAATACCGTGAGGCGGCCAAGAATTATGAACGATATGTGGCGCTCTTCCCAGACCGCAAAGACACAGCCGAGACGTTCTTCGAGGCAGCTAAGGTGTACCGAAAGCTTGGAGACACCAAGAACGAGATTAGGATCTACGAGAAGTTTCTCAGGGAATACGGAAACTATCCTGACCAGAACTCTCGCTCTCTCAAAGGGATCGCCCGAATCGCGGACATTTATCAGTCACAAGGTAAGCGCCGTAAAGCGGCTGTGACTTGGCAGCGGGTCATCGATGAGTTTAACCGCCGCGGAATGCAATTCGGGACGAACGACGCTCAACATCCCGCTCGCGCAACTTTCGAGCTCGTTGAGAATGATTTTGCTCGGTATGAGCGACTAAAGCCTAAGGGGAGCCTCAAGAATCAGCGACGAATCATCGTGGATATGCAGCGTTGGGTAAAGCAGTTGAGAAAGCGTTACGAGGACGTACTTCAATATAAGTACCCCTCTTGGAACATCGCGGCTCTCTACCGTCGTGGGCACATCTTTCAACTGTTCGCAGAGAGCCTCTACGATGCCCCTGTGCCTAAGAACCTGTCTGCGGAGGAAGAGGACGTCTATCGCACGACATTAGAGGACGTGGCGTTACCCATCGAGGATGAGGCTGTAAAGAACTACGAGGTCGCCGTAACTAAGGCGCGCGAGCTGAAGATTGTTAACGAGTGGACGAAGCGCATCTTCCAGTCGCTCAACAAGTACAAGCCCGCAGATTATCCTCTCTTTAAGGAGGAGCGGCGTGTCGTGATCGAACGACAGATGACCGCCCCTCGACTCATCGATTTGTCTCCTCCTAAGGAGAAGCCCAAGGGTGAGGATATCCCAAAGCCTGAAGCCGCTGGCTCTGAGACTGATTCAGCCTCTGCTCCTGACGATAAGGCCGTCGAGACGGCAGAGGACTCCAGCGTGAAAGAGTCACAGCCGGAAGACACTCCCGAGAAGAGTTCAGATGAGGAGGTGGGTCAATGAGGGCGCACTGGCTCATCGTATGCTTAGGGCTGCTGACACTAGTCGGATGCGGAAGCGCGCCGAAGACTACACTGAAGTCTCAAGAGACGCCGGTCAATACAGGGACAGGCCAGGCAGCCAAAGGGCCAGCGGCTCTTCCGCCTGCGCCTATTGTGAAGCGGCTCACAGTCGCCGATCGGGCCGCGCTATTGGCCGAAGGACGATCAGCGGTAGAGGGTGGTGATCTTGAGAGCGCGGCTGACCTACTCAAGAAGGTGATTCTCGACTCTACTGGAGAAGACGGTGAAGCCAAGGTGATCACCGAGGCTCGTTACAATCTGGGTGTTATCTCTGAATGGCAGGGGCGCTATGAAGACGCTAAACGGCACTACGAGGCGGCTCTGAGCAAGCAGCCCGAGCTCGGAGAAGCGGTTATCGCCATTGGCCGCCTCTTGCTGCGTGATGGAGATGAGGCCACGGCGCTGAATTACGCGCGCGGGCGGCTTGTCGGTAGGACCAAGAGCATTCCGCTACGCAACGCACTCAATCGCTTACGATTAGCTACGGGGAGCGAAGTCGATCGTATAGAAGCCGACAGTAAGCAGGTTCTGCGGGAAGATGAGAAGAATGTTGCGGCGATGATAAACCTCGCGGCGGCGTACCATCGCGTAGGCAAGTACGAGCTGGCTGCGGCCATTCTGGAGAACGCTCAGGCTATCGATGGAACAAACCCCGAGATCTTCTGGCGTCTTGGTGAAGCCAGGTTGAAGCTCGGTGAGAAGATAAGGGCGCGTATGATTTTCGAGGAGGCAACTCAGCTTCCTTTTGGCGCCACTGCCGAAATCTACAATAACCTGGGGCTGATCTATCACGAGGCCGGCGATTTTGGTGGTGCCGAGCTCCAGTTCCGTAAGGCGCTCGCGCGGTGGCCGGACATGATTCAGGCTCAGATTAACTTAGGGAACTCTCTTAAGGGGCAGCAGCGCTACCAGGAGTCCCTGGAGTGCTTCCAGGCTGCGTTGGCCAAGGCCCCGGCAAACGCCACCATCTCATATAATCTGGGAATCTTGCTTTTGGATGGTCAGCTGGCCGGTTTGAGTGGGATTGAGCGCCTTGAGCGCTCGGTGTCCTATTTCGAAGAGTACAAACGTAACCGCAAGAAGCCCGCTAAGAAAGATCCAGTGGACGCCTATATTGAAGAGGCAAAGAAGCGCCTCGTCGTCGAGCAGAAGCGGGCCGAGCAGATGCGTCGGTCTCCTAAACCGGCGCCGGCACCCGCTGAGCCTACAGAGGGCACCGAGGAGCAATCTCCGGAGAAAGATAGTGAGCCTACGGCGCCGGCAGCGTCCGGTACGGAGAGTTCCACTGAACTAAATGACGAGCCGCCTGTGGAGACTGAGCAATGAAATTGATCGCCTTCTTGACGAGCATTGCCATATTTGGGTCTTTTTCGGTGGCTCACGCACAAAAAAAAGACGCAAAAAGAGCGTCCAGAATTATTAGAATCGACAGTGTAAAAGTTGAAGGTAGGATCCAGAAACCTGAGGCATTCTATATCCTTCAGCGAAGTGAACTTAACTTTGAAGGGCTCGAGCCTAAGAAGAGCTTTGTGCCTTTGATCATAAAGAGCGTAGACAAGGAACCTTTCTAGGTACAGAATGTCGAAGTTCAAAAGGGATTCAACCGATTGAGTGCAAAATACTGCCCTCACTTAGAAAACTATGGATCCCCGTTGAAAGTGGATGATATTAACTTCGGGCTGGTCGTCGCACTTAGCACGAGAATCTTAAAAATGTCGCAGGGTTGTGGGCTACACGTCCTGAATCGCGAGACGGCTAGAGATACCGAGACGGTGGGTCTTCTTTATCGAAGCCGGTCACCCCATGGAGGACAGTTTTAATGGGTACTATCGCCAAGTTTTACAGTGAAGGTGGCGGGTGGATGCACCCCATCCTAATCATGAGTGTTATCGGTCTTGGGATCATGATCGAACGTTTCATCTTCCTGTACTTCAAGTACAACATCAACGCAGGCGCATTCATGGCGCAAATTCAGAAACTTGTTATGGCGAACAATATTGATCGCGCTATCAAGCTCTGTAATGCGGCGCCGTCAGCGGCGTTGCCACGCGTTATCAAGCAGGGACTCACCCGAGCCAATAAGGGCCCGGAGGAGATCCAGAACGCTGTGGAGGAGGCTACGCTGGAGATCATACCGATCGTTACCAAGCGTACGACCGTCCTTCAGGCTATCGCGAACATCGCGACGCTGCTCGGTCTACTGGGAACGATTCTCGGTTTGATTCAAGCGTTCGCGGCGCTTCAGGATCCTTCAATTCCACCCGACAAGCGACAGGCTATGTTGGCTGGTGGTATCTCGATCGCGATGAACACGACGGCGTTCGGCCTTATGGTCGCTATCCCGTGCTTGGCCGCGCAGGTCTTCTTGTCCATCGTGACCAAGAAGATTGTGGACGAGATCGATCAGCACTCCGTCAAGTTGGAGAACCTGCTGGTTTCGCGTCTGCACGGTAACGCCGGCGACAGCTAATCAGCTGTTGTGGTAACGCAGTGGCCATGGTGGCCGCTGCGTAATTGTGCACGTGAATTGCTTGCGGCCGAAATTAAACCCAATTTATGAGGGTGAAATCGGTCGCTAGGTTCTGACTGAGGAGAAGCTGGGATGGCTCGTTCAAAAAAGTACGTCGAGGAAAAGCTCGAAGATCTGAACCTCGTCCCGATCATGAACCTTGTTGTGTGTCTCATTCCGATCGTTTTGTTCGGGATGTCACTCGTCAAGATCGGCGTCATCAATGTGAACGCCCCGAAGTTCGGGATGGGTCAGGCTGCGCCATCAGACGATGAGAAGAAGCCCCTTAACCTTACGGTGGCGATCGCCGAGAACGGCTTTCGTTTGACCGCGGGCGGCGCAGATATCAACCAGGTTTTAGGCGTTACACCCACACAGCCTGCGGACCCTGCAGCAGCGGCCGGTCAGCCAGCTGGGGTTGTAATTCCAAAGAAAAAAGATAAGTACGACTTCGTGAAGCTGTACCTAGATTTGGTCAAGATTAAGGATGCTTTTCCTGATGAGACCATTATCAACCTTACGGCTGACGCGAAGATTCCTGTTAAGTATGTCGTTGGAGTCATCGACTCCATGCGATTTAGGCTAGAGGGCACAAGCTTTGCTGACATGGCAGAGTTCGCCGGTGCGAGCGTAAAGATGGAAGGGAACACGCAGACACTGCTGTGGCCCGACGTCGTCTTTGCGGTGGCGCAGTAACCCTGAATCGCTAGGATTATCGGAGAACGATTGGTATGGCCGAGACGAAGGAAAAGACACGCGACGAAATAATCGCCGACTGGGTAGCTTCTGAGAAGAAGAAGGCGCGGGACGGTCGTAAGAAGCGTCGTTTGCCGGACGGCGACGTTGGTGTCACCATCAACTCTCTGATGGACGCTATGACCATCATTCTCGTCTTCTTGCTCATGAATTATTCGGTCGACCCTCTTAGGATCGACCCCAGCGAGGACCTGAAGCTACCGGCGTCTACTACAGACATCTCTCCCAAGGCGAGTGCGGCAGTGACTGTGACTGCCAAGGGAATCATCGTCGCTGACAAGATGGTGGCGAAGGTCGTGAATGGTGCCGTTGATAAGGTGGACAAGCAGGGTGATGAGAACAGCCTGCAGATACAGCCACTCTTTGACGCGCTCAATAGCGAGGCTTCTCGGCAGAAAGAGATGGCCAGGCTTCGTGGTGCTAAATTTGATGGCCTGCTGACTGTCGTCGCTCACCAAGAGACACCATACCGCTTACTCACCGAGATTTTGTACACGGCCGGACAGGCTGAGTTTCAAAAATTCCGCTTCGCCGTCCTTAAGGGTGGCCAGCGCGGTGGCGGCTGATCGCTCGCAAGAGCTTCCCCGCTATCCGGCTGTTTATGGGCATTAATCTCATCTAAGCCAGGATTCTTGTGCGGACCCACGTGACATATGTCGATCCGATTGCGTCCTATGGGATGTATTTCACGAGATTTGGCTATTCGATGACCTTGCAAGAACCACTAGGCAGGGATAGTGTGTCCAGGCATAATTTCGTACAGACCTTTCATTCGGGCGAAACTTTTCGCAAGGGCGTGGTGTCGTATGGAAATAGGCGTGTAGAGTTGATAGGGACGGGGGAGACTCACAGGGTAGGGTCTTCAACGCGGGCAACGGTTAGGAAAGGCTGCCCATCAGTGGCAGGAGAGGCGCTCTGAATGGCGGAAGGCAGGGACAAAAAGATCCTGCGCATCGGTCTGATCCAGAACGGTAAGATCGTCGAGGAGCGTCTGCTCAGACGACGAGAGCCCGTGACGATTGGTCAATCGCCCAGGAACACTTTCGTCGTCAACATGGTTGAGGGCCTTCCTCGAAGCTATACGCTGTTCGAGCTCAAGGGCGATACTTACCATCTCAATTTCCGTCCCGGAATGAATGGTAAAGTCTCGGTCGATAATCAAGTCCATGACTTTAAGGGCCTCCGGGAGCAAAAGCTCGCGCGAAAGCGGGGCGATAAGTATAGCGTACCGCTCTTGGAACGAAGCCGCGGAAAGATCGTCTTTGGCGATGTAGTGGTCCTGTTCCAGTTCGTGACGCCACCTCCGCCTCCGTCCAAACTCCAGTTGCCAGCCTCGCTCAAAGGGAGCGTCGCGCAGCGATTGGAT
>CALELH010000424.1 GCA_937902595.1 uncultured Myxococcales bacterium | reverse complement strand
TATCAACTTGGAGACGCCTTGAATCGTGTCAGGGAGTACTTCGCGCCGATCTATGGCAGTCGGGGCGGCGTCGTGTCTACCTGGTGGGCGATGGACGTGGAGTTCAAGTTTGACGGGGAGCCAGGGATGGAGCCCGACCTCTTCATTAAACAAGCGAGGCCGTTTCAATGATGTCATGTACGCGACGTCTTCTCTGGGTGGGACTCATCGGATTGGTGGGCTGCTCTGGAACCGATGAGGTGGACGGCTCAGCTGCTGACGGTGGGGACCTTGTAGCTGATTCTGCTGTCGCCATGGGCGATGGCTCATCCATGGCGGACCAGGGGACGAATGATCCCGGTATGCTTGAATATACACCGTGCGCGGAGGCCGACCGAGTCGGCTCATTGGAGATTACTCTGGAGGACGGGTTCACTAGCGTTCAGGGTCAGATCTATAACGGGGTCGTACCCGGATATATCCAGATGGTTTCCGCGAGCGAGGGGACGTGTCGTCTGCTGCGCCCTCGGAGCTTACGTTGCGAGCCGAGCTGTGAGGTCGGGACGACCTGTGGTGAGGACGGGGCCTGCGTTCCTCAGCCAGAAGCTGTCTCTGTCGGGAGCATCTCGGTCACTGGGTTAGCCGAGCCTGTCGAGCTCATGGCCGGTCCACCGGTCTTCTATTATACCCACCGCGGTTCTCTCCCTCATCCAGCCTTCGGCCTCGGAGATGTCATCTCCATGAGCGCCACGGGCGCAGATGAGGTGATGGCCTTCGAGTTGCAAGGGAGAGGCATCGAGTCGCTGATCATTCAAGATGAGGCGCTGCCCCTCGAAGAGGGGACCGCTTCGACGATTAGATGGACGGCGCCGAGTGAAGCGTCAGAGGCGATGGTTCATTTAGTTTTGAGCATCGCGAACCATGGTGGCACTCCGGGTCAAATAGACTGCGAGGTTCCCGATACTGGAGAGTTCACCTTCCCAATGGCGCTCACCGACGCGCTCTTGAACCTTGGGTATTCTGGGTTCCCCGCGGTCTGGTTGACCCGAAGAACCGTTGACTCAGTGCCCACGTCCTTGGGGTGTGTTCAGTTTGTAGTGCAGTCAAACGCTGCGCTGGACATCAGCATCCCCGGGCTTATCTCGTGTAGCTCAGATCAGGACTGTCCCGAAGGACAGTCCTGTGGTCCTGAGCTCACGTGCGGCGACGCCATTTAAGGAGATTACTTATGCACCAGACATTTCTTAAGACAGCGATCTTGACGAGCGCCATCTTGGTCATCGCGGGCTGCGTTGATGATAACTCGGCGGGCTCGGAGGGCGAGAACATTGACGCTCAGGCCTCAGGTGCCGACACGGCCGCTATGGGCGGCCAGGGGGGCGCAGGAGGTGCGATGGCGGAGGCTGACGTCAACCTGACGCCGCCGGGTGGAGACGGCGCTGTGGTTGAGCCGGACATGTCCATCGATCTTGATATGGAGGCGCCGGAGCCCGATGCCGCCGTCCCTCAGAGGCCATTCAGCTTCTTCGTTACGAGTCTCGAGGCGATGCGGCGCTTATCCGGTAGCCAGGATGGCTTCGGTGGGAACTTTGGCGGTCTAGAGGGCGCGGATAACATCTGTCAGACCATCGCAGAGGGTGTGGGTGTTGGTGGAAAGACGTGGCGAGCGTTCTTGAGTGTGGTTCGAGGGCCTGATGGACAGCCGGTACACGCCATTGAGCGCATCGGTGGCGGCCCGTGGTACGACGCCAATGAGCGCCTGGTGGCCGAGAACATAGAGGGTCTACTGAATGAGCGCCCTGATGGTGATCAGCAGACGATTAATGATCTCCCCGACGAGTATGGTGTGCCCATCACGGCGTTAGGCGACGCTCATGATGTCGTCACAGCGAGTAATAAGCAGGGGCGTCTGAACTCTATGGATCCAGGGTCCACGTGTAATGATTGGACGAGTGACTCTGGCGAAGTGGGAAATGACCTCATTATGTGTGGCCACTCTTTTCCGCGGATGGCCCGTGGCGGTGGTCGCCCTGGGGGAGGCCGCCCTGGTGGTGGACGACCCGGTGGTGGTGGCCGCGGTGGCGGTCACTGGCTCTCGGACCATAGCCTGCGAGGCTGTGCACCTGGGGTAGAGGTAAGACAGACGGGTGGTGGGCAAGGACTCGACTTCATCGGCGCGTCTGGTGGATATGGCGGGCTGTACTGTTTCGCGCTCTCGCCGTAAGCGAAGAGCTAGAGTACGCCGAGGAAATCTAGGGCGAGATCGATGACTCCGCCCTCTGTGTTACCGGGGAATCCGTGACCAGCCCCGCGAATCCCATAGTGAATCACCCGGGTCTCTTCCCGGCAACCGCGATACTCAATCCGTAGATTGTCTTGATCCGTGTTGAGCCGCTGTGGGTCTTCATCGCAGCCATTGTGAACCGCCCAGAGACGGATGCTCTCTTCAGCCGAGTGAAAGGTGTGTCCAACTCGCGACTCACCGCCATCGTAGGGACACAGCTCGTCGCGCATACCGTGGACCTGCAGTACTGAGACAGGGCCCGCGTTCTCACCAGGCTCCCGGCCCACGATGAGCGCGGTGCTGAGCGCCGCTACGGCCTCGAAGTGACGGGTATTGGCCGCGAGGGTGTGGATCATACCGGCGCCATTGGAGGTCCCGAAACCCACGCGACGCGTACCCTGTAGCTGGCGGTATTCACTGAGGTGCTCCATGATCTGATCAACGAAGGCCAGCTCGTCCGCCGTAGACGGCTCGGCCCCGAGGTTCCAGGACTCTTGATGACCTTGGGGGTACACACCGACGAAGTTATGCTCATTCACCAAGCGTCGCAGCTGGTTCACAAAGCTCTGTGGCCGCCCACCAAAGCCGTGGAACGCGAAGACGACAGGGTAGCTCACGTCCTCGTCCAGATCTTCCGGGGCGTGGATGATTACGAGGCGGTTTACATCTTCGCCATCGATGCGCTCGGTGATCGTAAACTCTTGGGGGCCTTCTCTGAGATTACGCATGGATGGAGGGGTCGAAGCGTCTGCTACCGGAGGGACGCCTAGGTCTGGCCTGGCGGCGTCCGTCGTTGAGGGTGGATTCGCGTCCTCGATAGTGTCCGGGCCTGGATCCTCGGCGTCCGTCGCCGAGGACTCGGCGTCGATCGTAGGGACCCCTCGGTCATTGGTTTGAATACCGCGATCATTGACGGACAAACCGGCGTCCTCAGCCACCGCTGAATCGACCGTTGAACTTCGACTCTGAGTGTCGCCTTCGCAACCCGATAATATCATGAGAAGAGATAGAGCTGCCGCTCGGCGAAGGCGTGTTGGCATCGGTCGCTCCGAAGTTGATTTACTGTCGGTCAGTCTAGGGTATTAGGGCGAAATAACGCTAGATCTTGTGTGGATCCCCATTGGGTTAAATCGCTGCTCAGATCGTCATCTCCTGACAGGCAATGTCAGTAGATGAGGTACGTTTCGTGCGATTTTCGCCCTCTTTAGGGATACTGAACTCATGATCAGTGAAGACTTGTTGAATTTACTCTCTGCGACGGCCCCTGCGCCGACTCGACTGTATCGAACAGGGGTCCGCGGCCTCGACTCCATCCTGGGTGACGGTCTGCCGTGTGGCCAGACTATGGAGTGGTTTGGGGCTGAATCCTGCGGGAAGACTGGCGCGCTTAGAGAGATGGTGAGGAGCGCTCGAGCGAGGGGGGTCGCGGTCGCCTGGATAGACGCAGCTCATGAGCTTATGGCCACGGATTGGTTTGAGTCGCTCCCTGGCCGCTTTTGGGTGCTTCGACCGCTCGCACGTGAAGATGCTGTCTTCTGCGCCGAGGTGGTGCTCAGAACTCAAAGCTTTGGGCTCGTTGTTCTCGATGGGCTGCCCAGGTTACGAGGTAATCGAGGTGTGCGTCTTCAGCGACTCGCGCGCCAATCGGGTTCAAGCTTGATCATCTTACGCGGGTCGACCTCCGTGGGCATGGAAGGTCGGCTATATGGACGCGTGAGGTTTAAGGCAGAGGTCGTGCATGGAGCTGACGCCCTTGAGCGTCGAGGGTCTTTTACTTGGTCGATGCAGGTGGTGAGCGAGCGTACGTCGTCGCCTCCACGAACACAGTTGGTTCATTTAATGGAGCGCGTTGACTCAGAGCGCATGCTGACGAAGCTAGCTGCGGATCGACCCGCTGGTCGAACAGCGGTCGGCGTGAGGTATGGGCGATGAGCTGGCGATTTGCGTGTGCCGTAATTCCTGAGTTTGCGATCTCTGTGAGAGGGCGATCACTCAGCGAGAGGGAGCGCTTAGGCCCAGTCGCATTGGTTGATGACGCTGAGAACGCGAGGGTCAAGGAGATCAACCAAGCGGCGATTCGAGCAGGAGTGAACATCGGCCAGACGGCGTCTCGTGCGCGGGCTCGGTGTCCTGATCTTCGCTGCTTACGGTGGGATGAGAGGCTGATCTCAGATGCGACATCTCGATTGGCAGAGGTGTTGACGGAAGTGTCGCCTGGCGTAGAGCCTATCCCTGGACTGCTCGGTGGATATTGGCTGGATGCTCGAGGAATGCGCTGGCAGGGAGGAGAGCTGGGTCTCTCCCGGAGCGCGATTCAGCGGGCGAGTCAGTCTGGATATTCAGGGCTTAGAGTGGGGATCGCTGACAGCCTGCTTGTCGCACAGGCTGCGGCTTTCCGTACATGCTTAAGTCAGCCCATTCGTGTCGTATCCAAAGGAGCTGACGCGGAGTTTCTCAAGGGGTTGTCATTGGACGAGTTGCCGATAGATCCAGTGATCAGAAGAGTACTTCGAACTCTTGGGGTTGAGAGTGTGAGAGAGCTGCTGAAGTTGCCTGCTCCAACCCTCACAACCCGCTTTGGCCACCTTGGCCAACAGGCTCTCCTCTTCGCGCAGGGAGAAGACCATCGCAGAGTAGAGTCACCGTCGACCTCAGCGCCGCCGGAGTCGGTCTTGGTCTTAGAAGAGCCCGTCTCAGAGGTAGGGACGCTGATCTTTGGACTACATGGGATCGCGGTAGAGCTGTCGCGGTCGTTATCAGCAGAGTCGATGTCAGCGAGCTGTCTAGCGGTCATCTTCGCCCTCGACGATGGGAGTGAGGTCATAGAGACATTATCTCCTGCTCGGCCCACTCAGCATTCAGAGGCAATCTTCGAGCTCGTGCGAGAGAGACTGGAGCGACGTGGAGATGAGATGCTCTCTTCTCCTGTGGTCGAGGTGCGACTCCGAGTGATTGAAATGGTTCCGGCGGTAGCTCAGCAGGTTCACGTTGGTTCAGACCGATGGGATGCAAACGCCTTGGAGCGTGCATTGGACAGGTTACAGGGTCGATTCGGTCAGACTGTCGTCTTTGAGGCGACGCTGAGGAACGAGCTGCAGAGAGAACGTTTAGGTCAATGGACGCCGGTCTTGGAGGTGCCTCTAGAGCCTCCTCAAGTTGGGTCATCAACTCACAGCTT
>CALELH010000423.1 GCA_937902595.1 uncultured Myxococcales bacterium | reverse complement strand
TCCTCCATGATTGGGGTGGGGCTATCGGGATGGCATGGGCTGTTCGGCACCCTGAGCGTGTAAAGCGGATCGTTCTCTTGAACACGGGCGCTTTTCGTAACCCCGATGACCAATCTTTACCCCCATCGCTGTGGTTGGTGAGAAACACGCCAATCGGGAGCTTACTGGTTCGTGGTTTCAACGCCTTCAGCGCTGGAGCGACCCGCATGGCCGTCGTCAACAAGATGGATCCAAAGGTCCGCGCTGCCTATGTCGCTCCGTACAATACATGGAGCAACCGCATCGCCACTTTGCGGTTCGTGCAGGACATCCCGCTCACCGAGCGGGATGAGGCCTACTCGGTGGTGCTTGAGACTGAGCGTGGCTTAGCGCAGTTCCAGGATACACCAGTGCTGATCTGTTGGGGTGAGCAAGACTTCGTGTTTGATGATGCTTTCTTGACCGAGTGGGAGCGCATCTTGCCGAAGGCTGAAGTGCACCGATATCCGGAGGCTGGCCACTATGTCCTTGAGGACGCGGGTCGGGAGATCATCCCAAGAATCAAGCGCTTCGTGGATGAGTCGGCTGGACGTGCAGACTGACTCGGCCAATATCGCGTCATTTCTTGACGCCGCCGCTCATGAGCGGCCCGATGACCCTGCTATCTTCGTGCCCCAAGGCAAGGTTAAGGACAAGGCGAGCTTCGCCGAATATTCGTACCGAGACCTGAATGACACCAGCACGGCGATCGCGCGTGGGCTCAAGACTATAGGCGTTGGACAGGGCACTCGCGTGGCGCTCATGGTTCGACCGGGCTTCGAGCTTTTTGCCATCACCTTTGGTTTATTTAAAGCCGGCGCGGTGCCGGTCCTCATCGATCCAGGTATTGGCGCTCGGAGGATGGGCAGATGTCTCCAGGACGCGCGGCCTGAGGCGTTCATTGGGATACCCCTCGCACATGTCGCGCGGATCACGCTCGGCTGGGGGCGTAAGACCATCAAGTCGACGGTGACTGTTGGCGGCTTTCGTATGTGGGGTGGCACGAGCCTCAAGGCCATCATCTCGAGAGGCAGAGGATCTGAAGACGAACTCCCTGCGACGGATCCCGATGATGACGCAGCGATTTTGTTTACGAGCGGAAGCACCGGCGCGCCGAAAGGTGTTGTCTACTTACATCGCCACTTTCGGGCTCAGGTCGACCTCATCCGCGACACGTATCAGATTCAACCAGGCGAGATCGACCTGCCAACGTTTCCACTCTTTGCTCTCTTCGATCCCGCTCTGCAGATGACGACGGTCATCCCCAAGATGGATCCCACTCGACCTGCGGCAGCTGACCCTCGAGTACTTGTGGACACCATTAAAGCGTTCGAGATCACCAATATGTTCGGGTCCCCCGGGCTCCTGAATACCCTCGGGCGGCACCTCGCCACGAACTCGGTCGAGTTGCCCTCGTTGAAACGCGTAATCTCAGCTGGGGCCGCTGTTCCGGACGTCGTCATGGAGCGCGTGCTGGGAGCGTTGAGTGACGATGCTCGCATCTACACACCCTATGGCGCGACAGAGTGCCTGCCGGTGGCGTCTATTGGGAGCCATGAGATCCTTGGTGGCACTCAGGCGCAGACGGCCACTGGAGCTGGGGTATGCGTTGGATATCCGGTCGCGCCAAATGAGGTGTCGATCATTGAGATCAGCGATGAACCGATCCCCCAATGGCATCAGGTGAAGGTGTTGCCCGCTGGGCATATCGGCGAGATCGTCGTGCGGGGCCCGACCACAACCCAGGGATATTTTGGTCGTTCGGAGGCGACGAGGCACGCAAAGATCGTCCACGGTGAGGACCCATGGGTGAGTCATCGAATGGGAGACGTGGGCTACCTTGATGAGCGCGGACGTCTTTGGTTCTGTGGCAGGAAAGCGCACCGCGTTGAGACTGATTCGCGTACGCATTTTACTGTGCCGATCGAGATGGTCTTCAACACTCACCCACAGGTGTTTCGAACGGCCCTTGTGGCCGTGGGCGCCGGGTCGCTTCGGAGGCCTGCCCTCTGCGTCGAACTAGAGAAGGACGCAGGAGATTGGCAGAAGATCGTCGAAGAGCTCAGGACCATCGGCGCCAGATATCCAGTGACACAGGAGGTTGAGGTCTTCTTGAAGCATGGAGGATTCCCTGTGGATATCCGACACAACGCGAAGATCGGTCGAGAGGAGCTCAGCGTCTGGGCGAACAAGGTGACTCGATGACGATCCTCGTAACAGGAGGGGGCGGCTTCTTGGGTCGGGCGATCATCAGGCGCCTCCTGGAGAGTGGGCTCACTGTCCGTAGCTTGGCGCGTGGAGACTATCCCGACCTCGCCTTGAGCGGTGTGGATTGCTTCCGTGGAGATCTCGCGGAGCCGGGTGATGTGGACCGCGCGGTTGAGGGATGCGAGCTGGTCTTCCACGTCGCCGCAAAGCCAGGGGTGTGGGGTTCTTACGAAGAATACTACCGCCCCAATACACTCGGAACCCTCAACGTGATCGACGCGTGCCAACGGTTTGGCGTGAAGCGGCTGGTCTATACGAGCACGCCGAGCGTCGTTCATGGAGGGACGGACATCGAGGGGGCGAACGAGAGCCTTCCGTACCCTGAGACCTTCGACACTCATTACCCAGCGACCAAGGCTAAAGCAGAGCACGCTGTCTTGGCAGCGAACAGCGAAGACTTGCGGACGGTCGCTCTGAGGCCACACCTAATCTGGGGGCCCGGTGATAATCATCTCGTCCCTCGTATTGTCGCGAGGGCTGAGTCGGGCAAGCTGCGCTTGGTCGGTCCTCCATCGCCCAAGGTCGACTCGACATATATTGATGATGCCGCTCGTGCGCACATCATGGCAGCGGAGGAGTTGGCAGGCGCTTGCCGGTGCGCTGGGCGCGCCTACTTTATCTCTCAAGGAGAGCCCTGGGCGAGTGATACGCTCATCAACGGCATCTTGGAGGCGGCGGACATGGCGCCCTGCCAACGCTACGTATCGCCCCGAATGGCCTGGCTTGCTGGAGCTTTTTTCGAGGTCTTCTATTGGCTCTTTCGTATTCGAG
>CALELH010000422.1 GCA_937902595.1 uncultured Myxococcales bacterium | reverse complement strand
CATGGGAAGCGCAACCATCGACGCTCTCGGTAAAGCGCTCAAGCATGGCGACGGCGAGGTTCGGGTCGCATCAGCGAACTCCCTCGCCCAGCTGGGAGACATGAAGGCGCTCTCATTGCTCGCAGCTGCCGACGTCGATCATGAAGAGAGCGGCGCTGCCGTCTTAGCTGCGATCACCAAGATTTATTCAAGTCAGAATCTAAAGACCGTCTTAAAGGCGACGCGCGAGAAGAACCAAGTCCTCAAGCGTTCGGCTGTCGCTACTCTCGGTGTTCTCGTAAAGAAGGGCGGAGGCAAGCGCAACCGCCGCGCAATCATAGAGGCGTTGCGACCACTGAGTAAGACGAAAGATCCTCTCATACGAGCCGCTACAGCTCGTAGCTTTGAGGTGATGTCGGGGGACGATGTCCGCTCTGATGTCATCAAGCTCGCGGCAGACGAGAACATCGAAGTGCGCCGGGCCGCAGCCCACGCCCTCCGGGCCTTCCCTGCTCCGGAGACCAACGCACTGCTCCTTAAGTTCGTGAAGGACTCTGACGCCGCAATCCTGGCGCACGCCGCGGACTCAATTGGTATCTTGATGGTCACGGAAGGACGCGACGCCGTGATAGAGTTGCTGAGTCATGCGGACGTTCGCGTCCGACGGGCTGCGACCTCGACAGTCGTTAAGCTTGGCTCGGGCATCGCAAAGCGCGCTCTGCTTAGGCTCTTGAGTGAGCGGCTCTTTGACTCAGACGGCAAGGTTCGCCTCTACGCGATCAAGGGCCTTCACCTCGTCAAAGACGAGAAGACCGTCACTGTGTTGGGCGCGCTCATCCAGGATCCGATGCAAGAAGTCCGCTTAGCGACGCTGGAAGCGATGGCGAACACAGGACATGCGTCGGCTGTAGACGGCATCTCCGGAGCACTTGAGGATGACAATAAGATCATTCGTAAAGCGGCGATCTCTGCCCTCGCAGACCTCAAGCGCAAAGAAGCGATCCCGGTGCTGCAAGCTCACCTAAAGAAAGAAAAAGATAAGGCGCTCGTCGACCAGGCGAAGAAGGTCATTCGCTTACTCAACTAGTCTGAACGCCCTTAACGCTGGGCTCTTCGTCGGACGAAGGCGAAGAGAAGGCCACACAGAACGAGTACCGTTGGGTAGGCTGTTCGACCAGGTTGGCTTAAACATCCAAAGCTCGCTTCCCCGTCGGCCTCTCCATCGATAATTCGAATCGCGCTCCCCGCCGTCTTAGAGGTGTTGTTCGGATTGATAATCGTCACATCCCGCTCCCCTAACTCGGCCTCGTACCCCACCTCAATCTCCCATGTCAGGGTCGTATCAAATGGATTGAGCGGTGTGCGGTATAGATCGGGCGCAGACACGGCGCGCAAGCCGCCTCCTGAGATGAGCACTTGAGCGCCACAGGCGAAGGCCAACCCCTCAATTGTGACCGTCGCCTTCTTCCCACGCTCCAAAACCAGAGGCGTCACACGTGTGATCCCTGCGATACTTGTGACTTGGTCAGGGCAATTACCCATGCCACCGCCCCCTGGGTTGCCGGGGCCTCCCTGACCTTCCAAGAGTTGAAACATGTTGGGCACGCTGAGCTGAGTGCCATTGGGGTTACGTATTGTGACCCCAACCGGACCAGGGGTCGCCGTCGGATCGATGAACAAATAGTTACGCACCCCCGCGAAACCTGGATGACTCGCGCTATTGGCGACGACCTCAGACTGTCGAAAGGTGCTGACAGAAGGATGATCGAAGGTGACTGTCGCTGTCTCCGCGATCCCCTTCCCCCAAATCCACATCGCCACGCGTTGTCCAATGAACGCTCCCCGCGGCGAGGCACCCGTAATGGTGTCGATGTTCTGATCCCCTGGCCGAGCTTCGGGGAGGCTGCCCGGTGCGACGATCTCAATAAGGCGTTGTCCGGTGGCGCGGCTCCCATCTGGATTTGTGACCGTTATGTCTACAAAACCTGGCGGCGCTTCCGGTGGTGCGGCCACTCGAACGAAGTACTGGATTCCGTCGGCGCTCCCATTCTCACTCTCAGCATTGAGAAACACCTTG
>CALELH010000421.1 GCA_937902595.1 uncultured Myxococcales bacterium | reverse complement strand
GTAGATGCTGAAGAAGCCTGTGATCCAGGCGCAGCGGTTGACTTGAACTGCCCTGAAAACCAGGGGCCCTGTGAGATCTGCAACGTGGATTGCGAGCTCGTCGAGGGTGTGCAGCGGCCCGTTCCGCGGGTGTGGGATGGCGAAGCGGGAGATGAACGATGGGAGAGTGCGACTAATTGGCGGCCTGACGGTGTTCCGGCGGCCAATGAATGGGTCGTCATTGGAGACAATTCCACGGTCACGGCAAACAATCCGCGCTGCAGGAATGTAACCATTGAGCACGGCGCGGCCCTCCGCAGTAACAGCCAGGTGCTGGCCTGTGCGCTGATCATCGATGGAACTTTCCAGAGGGTAGGCGGAGGCGTAAATCCAGCGGGGCGCAGTATTACTATGCGGGGAGTCTTCGGCGCGATTCCGTGGATCGATACATGGAACACGCAATACACCTTCTACGATGGCGCCCGCTTTGGAAACCCAGGCATGGCGTTTCGGGTGCGTGGCGGCAACTCCATGCGTTTCATCCTGTCGGAGTCCGGCTTTACCCCGCTCAGCGCTGGCGCTGCCCTCGATCCCAACAATTGGAACGATGTCGCCATGGGTGTCGATTTGTCCGCGTACGATATCGACAATGGTTCCAGGGTCGTGCTTTGGCAGTTTGGGCGCCATGACGGGGCTTTCGACTTGGTCGATGAGGTGATCGTGGACGTCGAAGACCAGCACGGATTGCTCGACGCGCGCATGTTCTGGGAGCCCGAGGGGTCGAGGTTAGTGCTCCAGATCGACTCGAGCGTCCCACCACAGGATGTCATGGTGAGTCTTGAGCCAAGATTGCCGACAGTATTCAGCCCCATCGTGGCCAGCGCGTCGACCGCTCATCGCACGTCCCGCCTGAGCTATGAATGGTTTGTGAACAACGAGAGAGTCGTCGGTGATGGACACACATTCGAGGCTGTCGATCAACTTGCGCGGGGTGCGGTCGTGCGGGTCGATGTGTATGCGGAGACGGCGGGTGGGCGGTCCGGTCCCTTCAGTGATTCCGTGGTTCTCCAGAACTCACCTCCGGCCATCGAGCGACTTGAGATCGATCCACCACAGCCGACCGTGGACGATGCACTCGTCCTCGTCTCAGCGCTGCGAGATCCCGACCCAGGCGACGTAGCTCAGCTGGTTGATTGCTCATGGCAGGTGTGGTCAGACGGGTGGTCGGAGATCGCTGCAGGCGAGGCGCTGGCGGCGTGTAATGAGCGTGCCGAGTGTGAGCCCGGCGCTGTGGTTCGAGTGCAGTGCCGCTCGACAGATGGAGTCACCGTGGGGCCATATGTACGCTCCCTGCCGGTGACGCTCATTCCCGATGACTGCCAGGCCAATGATCCCGAGTGTCTTCCGCGGCAGTGGGTACCCACGGTGAACGCGCGTGACTATGCCTTCTGGAACTGGCCAAAGAAACAACAACCTAGGGACCCAGCGACCTGGCCAAACTTTCAGCGCAAAACCCACTTCAGCACGGGCTACTACGGCATGATCTTTGATGAATCAGATGGCCAGATCGTCCGCTTGGGCGCGCTTATCGATGAGAGTACAATGGCCGTCGGTCTGAATCGGGAAAATACGGAACTGACGACGCTGCCAGTGGCCCGTGTCAGTTGGGAGGCGGGCCTGCTTGGAGACTCCGTGGTGGCAACGGAGTTTCTCGCGAACAATCTTCGCAGCAACAGAGGGGTTCTTCAGTTGTCTGAAGGCGGCCGATTCATGAACCGACTTGATGTCCCCCAGGTTCGATACGGCGATGATGAACGCGTGGGCGGTCGACTTGAAGTCGCATCTATGGCGCGGCACCTCACGCTCACTCATGTGGTCGAGACGGACGATGCGACTGAGGTTGCCCGTACGGCCCGAATTCGCCTCTCGGGAGATGCGTTTGGCGTTGACGCGCGAGCAGAGTGGCTCCATGAGAACCGCGCTTTGAAACTCACCCATGAGGATGGGACTGGGTGGTTGTTCGTGGTGTACGAAAAGGACGGGGTCGAGACCAGCCTTACCAGAAATGAAGATGGTGAACTCATCGCTGAGAGGCAGGCACCTGAGCGGGTCAATGGTCAAGCAATCTCCCTGCTCATCGCGCCACTCCATGGTTTATCGGCGGGCGAGGTCGAGATGTTGGTGAACCCAACCTCATCGGTCCAGGTTGATTACACGCTCTTGAACCTCCAGGGGGCCGATGTCCGTAGTTCACGTGGACACTGGGACGAATCCCTCGGCGCATATCGAATCAATCTTGGGTCGTTGACGGAGGCGGGTATCGGAGAGGGTCGAAATTACGATGCCCGACCCGACCTGCACAATTGGTACGGCCGGCACCGGATCAGCGTCGACACGGGTGGTGTGGGTCCCTTGTCAGTCCCCTTGGCGTTCTTCAGCACTCAAGGGATCGGCTTGAACATCACGGGGGGGATAGCCCTCTGGCGAGACGAGCAGGGCGCGCCCATTGGCGTACCGATCCAGATGTCCAAGAACTGGCATGATCCGTCGGTGGGGCAGTGGTATCGACTCTACAGCCAGCCGACATTCAGTGGAGTCGAGGTGACGCCCCTCGAGTTGACGATGGTCAGTTCTCGCTGGGGTCGTGATGCCTACGCCGCGTCGCACGGCCAACTCAGCCTGATCGGATGGAACTCAGACTCAGCCAATCCGCCCCCGGCCGCGCATTGGGACGAGTCGGCCCTTGGGTGCTTCGGGGAGAGTATTACTTACAACCCAGACCGAACTTTTCGCTCGATGGTTGACGACGTTCGCCCATTCCTCGTGCAGGCGCAGGACAATAACGGACGCTGGAATTGGACGGGCAATGTCGGAGGTGCTGACTTTCTGCGCTATTACAGCGCGGTCAATGAACGCAATTGGCCCCGCCAGCTTAGCCGGGTGCGCACGGCTTATCGGTCGCAGGGACCTAACCTGACCGATGTGACATACTCCGGAGTGTCCATCGACAATAAGATCCATGCTGACATCACCGTTCAGATGGGGCGAACCGATGATCTCGTCCGCACTTGGTATCACTTTGAGTACACTTTCCTAGAGGATGTCACCTACGACCGCTTGGCGTTTTTTCAATTAGCCGCGGATGGGTATTCCGACAATGGGTATGCCCGCGCCGCCTGGGGGAACGCCGATGGTGTTCGCGGCGATCGAGCTATTCCGGATCACCGAACGACGGGGTATGAATCACCGGAAGACCGTGGCATCGCTATCCCCGGTGAGTCCCCATGGATTATGCTGTATGACAACCGCCGCATGGATGCGAACTTACCTGAGCATTACGCCGATCTGGCGTATGTGGTCCGTGAGTTCGAGGCCAACATCGGGGGCACTGTAGTGACCACGCCCCACATCAACCTCCATCGCACCAATAATCGTGCGTCGCAGATCGGTTTTGAGCTGGGCTTACCCTACGAAGATGGCGCGCCCTGGTGCGGTGATCCCTGTCGGGGGCAGATCAACTTCATTCCGGCGGGCAGCACGGTCCGCGCGACGGTGGAGTATCTGGTCCCACCCGCCGATAAAGACCGCTACTACGGTGCGAGCGATTACCTCCAGGCGTTACCGGCAGACCGATGGCGCACTACGGGGATGGCCCTTGAACTCGCCGTTGGTAATGCGCTGAGCGTAGAGGCCAATGTCGGTTCCCTGCGCCGCAGTCACCCCGTCGAGATCGAATCAGAGCCTGGGCTGCTGGCGGCAGAGTTCACCATCGATGGGGGCCTTGGCTATGTGCCTGTGACCGTCACCGGTTTGATGCGCCACGATGGATGGCGTCTCCAGGCCACGGCGGAGGCCGCTTGGGTCGATGTCGACCAGTCGGTCCATGGAAGCGACTTCTGGCAGGCACGGTACGATGGCGTAACGGGCACCTGGTCATTGACCTGGAACGTCGCGAACCGTGGGCAAGGAGACTATCGAGTAGTCTGGGCACCAAGGCCTTGATTCTGCGGATGAAGATTCAATACTAGAGAGAGGCTGTCGACCTCTTGATCGGGTGCCTTTTCTGGATCACCAGGTGGTGATGTTTGCTTCGTTTGCTTCTCCATCTCTCGCCGGCATTTAGCCGTCTCAGACCACCCATATGCTGAGGAACGGATGGTATACCCTCCGGCGGTGCCCGCGAGGCCAGCCGACAACAGCGCGCCAAGGCCACCCATCGCGTTGTGTTCCATGATGATTAAACCACCGAGGAAGAAGACGAAAGACGTTATGCCGATGGGGACAAGCGCCGCTGTGTCGATTAAAGGAGCTAGCGGGATCTCTGTGCATGAATGAGGATACTCTTCATAGGTCCTGATCGTCATTCGTGAGCAGCCTGATAAGAGAATGCTGAGTACGAGAATCTTGGCTACATGTCGCATCGATCTCCTTCTTGAAAACGCTGGATGTCGTTGAGGGTTCTGAGTCTTGGAAGAGGCAAGAGGGCGCTGAGGTTTATGGCCTCACTAGTCTTAGAACCGTCCAATCAAGCCGACGGTCATTTCGCCTGAGGGGCTGATGTTCAATACGGGGTCAGCGGTCACTCCATGGGCGTGTTTGGTCGTGGGTCGATACCGAAAGTATTCACTCTTCTTCGCGAACAATATTTGGTCGATCGCCATCGCTCCGATCGCGCCTCCGAGAGCGCCGATCACGCCGTTGATTCGAGTGGCTCGACAGGATCTACAGGACGTAAAGGCAGCGAGCCCGTGACCCGTGAGGAGCGGAAGCACCAGACGCGTACCGATACTCCACCACCCTTTGTGCCCATTTCCCTTAGCTGCGTGCACAAGCGGCCCGCCGAGGAGATACCCGCTCATACCAAATGAGGTGAGGTCCATCCTGTCGGTTATCTGGCCGAGGACAGCGAATCCGGCCGAGAGCCCATCGACGATGAGAATGATGTTCCCATACTTGACGTCCCGCTTCACATAGAGCTGTGGTGGCTTACCTGTGTCCGATTGTGCGGTCACAAACTGTGGTGACTTACCTTTGTCCGACTGCGCGGTCACGAGCTCTAGGTCCATTGAATAGCCGACATCTTCGCATCGCGCCGCGCTGGGCAGGATCGTCCCGAAGAACGCGAAAGCCATAGCGAAGCCAATCACCTGTCTTGTGTGATACTGAAAACGTCTGCACAACATCATTGCCTCCAAGCTCAGTGGTCTCGCCACTGGGTTGCCATGTCTGAAACGTAGTGCAGATGGCGGAGGTTTTAAATTTATTAGATTTTCGTCTATTTATAACCAAGGGTTATTAATAAAGGGGTGACGAGGCCACCAAAGCGACCAGCGTTGGATCAGTGGTGGTGATGACCGTGTCAGAGGCGCGTTGACCTGCTCTAAACAGCGCCGCGATCTAGGCGTAGATAAGACGTGCGCCACCTAATAGAGAAGAGCCACTCGCGCTCTAAGACATGGAGTCACTCTTCGTGCGTCTGGGGAGGGCTCTAATCGCTGAACCCCCGCCGCAAAACCGGCGATGTTTCCCTTGCCGCATTGAGTTGGGTGATTAGGGTCTCTGTGGCGACCGTGCCGGCTAAAATCGGTCGGCAGGATACGCCTGATGGAGGTGAGGAATGACCGAGCGTAAGCCGATGGGGATGACCTTTGACTCCTGGATAGACCGACAGATCGACGCCTCGATCAAGCGAGGGGAGTTCGACAAACTACCAGGTCAGGGTGAGCCCCTACCTGGCGTGACTGGCCGCTATGACCCCGACTGGTGGATCAAGGAGAAGCTGGCGCGAGAGAACTTGGACCTGACACCGGAGACCATCGTCGCCCGCCGGGAGGTGGAGCGATGGATGGAGACCTACTTGACCTTGGCTAGCGCGGCGTCGGTCAAGGCTCAGGCCCTCAAGCTCAACGTCAAGATCGAGGCCGCCAATAAGACTGACCTCGGCCCTCATTTGCCTCAGCCGCTCTTGGACATCGACGCGCTCATGAGTCAGTGGGCTGCGGAGCGAACGAAGACTGACGCCCAGGGGTGACGGCGCGGAGCGCGAGATGAGCTTAGGTGTCACCATGCCCTATTCTGAGGTGGGTGGTGTG
>CALELH010000420.1 GCA_937902595.1 uncultured Myxococcales bacterium | reverse complement strand
TTCGCGCCGACTTGGGGGACACATCATGCCCGAAGCGAACCTTCAGATGCTTTACGAGATTCGAGAGTTCCCGGTCACTCTGAGACAACTCCGACGAGTCAGGCGATAAATAGCCGTCTGACGGCGCCGGACCGATCCCCAGGAAAGTCACGAGCACCGACAAGCCAACCGCACCGATGAGCAGCAATAATCGTCGCCAAATGGATGCTCGCCACATGACCTAACTGTCTCCAGTACACCGGTTAGGGTCGTCTAGGTGTTTATTCTCCAAGAGTCTCAAAGAAACGTCCATCTAGATATCTGGCTGGGAGTCGGTGGCATCTCACTCCAAGGTCGTTCTCGTACATGAGCTCGGCCAAGCCCTGCCCATCAACAAGCCGAATCGCCGCATCGGACATGCGAGCAGCCTCCGTCACACCTTTGCCGGTAAAGGTTCCAATGGTGAGCAAAACACCGCTAGACGCCTCTAAGTCCGCCACTCGGTCAGCCAAACTCCGGACGTCACCAACATCTACGGGCTGCCATGTGTTACGAGCCACCACTACGACCTTACCCGACTCCAGACCGAGCCTCCTATTGGCGATCATCACCAGCTCGTCATCGCTCGCCTCGGAGAGCTGCTCGAAGCCGTCGAAGCCTACTCGACTGAGCAACAACACGATCAGTTGGGCAAACGACTGCTCATCGAGCTCTCCCGCCCGCTGAAGCAGCGCCCTTCGTACCAACTCTGCCTGCTCGGCGATCGCCTCAGATACGCGTAACTCAAGTGCTTCATAGCGGGGAGGAAAATCCCACTCTGTGAGACCCACTCTTCCTTCGCCATCAAAATAGAAGAGCGGGCGTAACCCTCTCTGGGTACGCTGTTCGTTGTCCGCGGTCAGCGTCGCCCTCAGCGCGCCGGTTCGACCGACATCGCCGCTCAACTCAGCTTCGACATTCTCGAGACTAAGCACTTCGCCGAAGCGACGCAGCACTCCCTGCGTAGACGCGACGGTACCATCGGTCGCCTCAAACCCAAGCACCCGACCACCGCGACGCTCCTGCCCTGAGTACTCGGATGCAGGCCGTCGCCTGCTCTCACGATAGGTCCGTCCACCAGGGCGCACCCTCCCCTTCAAACGCTGAATGGGGTCGTCGGGATCGAAGGCTTCGTCGTTGGCCTCAAGGTCAGGTGACTCAAACTCCTCCTCCCGATTCCTCTCTCTACGTGGCCGTCGGCGCCGACGTGAGTTTGACCGCTCCACCGCAGGCTCCTCGGTGTGCGTCAGGTCCTCGTCCGCCAGTTCGTCTAGGGAGTCCAGGAGACCGTCCAGGCTCAGGTCATCATCTGGCGCGTCAATCGTCCCAGCGACTGGCTGCCCAACAATCTCGGCAGCTTTCCTGTGAATTCTCTTCCAAAGGGCATCGATCAGCTGATCGCGATCGTTGGACTGCGCGCTCATAGCCGCGGTCTCGTCTAGAGAGATCGGCGCAGCAGGAAACCCGGCCCTCGCTTTGGCCTGGCGAGAGATGCGTTTCCGCCGGCGGTTACCAGGCGACTCCTTCTCGTCGCCTAAGTCCTCATCGACGTCCTTCTTTCCTCTTTTCCCACTCGGCCGCTTTGTGGCTAGACTGATGATCCCAGATCGAACCTCTTCTAGCTGCCCGCCTTCGATGCCTTCCTGAATTGCGCTCTGCACAGCGTCCAAATGATTCTCGTTGATCTCTTCTAGATCATCGGAACATAGGCGGTGTAGCCTCCGTACACTCAGGGGGCGACCAGCACGTCTGAGGGTCTCGACCACAATCTCAAGAACATCGTTCCCCGGCACTTCGAATCTCCAATCGACGAGCGAGCCCATGGAGGGCAATAGCTGCTCACATTTCGGCTCCACTATACCCACCACAGTCATCAGGGAAAGAGCGCAGATGGATTGAGCTGAACATTCTGACCTGTTGTCGGCTTCCAGGGGCCATGCGACACTTGTCGGGACGCCGCGCAAAGGACAAAAGAGCGTGCTGACAATTGTCCAAAACTCGGATGGAACGACTTCGCTCTTGAACGTCGCTGACGGTATGAACCCCGTTCACTTAATCCATCTACCTGAGCCCTCAGCTCTCTACAACGCAGTCCGTCGCGTGCTGCTCCGACGTTGCTGGGCCATAAGCGAACTCGATGTGTCCCTGTCTACCGAAGACCATACTGGCCTCAGGGCGTTTCTAAAGCGGGGAACATTGACCGTCTCCGTGGTTGACTGCCTCGGGAGCGTGAGCCCGATTCGACACCCCTTCTCGTTCGAAGAGTTCGCCTCACTGTTCGAGGAGATATCCACCACAGCGGAGAGCGCTCCATCCCTGGCCCAAATCGCAGTGTTCGTCACCGGTCAACCTTTGGTGACC
>CALELH010000419.1 GCA_937902595.1 uncultured Myxococcales bacterium | reverse complement strand
GCTCCCGCGCCACCAGCGCCGCCAGCGCCACCGGTCGCTCCTGCGCCGCCTTCACCACCAGCGCCGCCGGTCGCTCCAGCGCCACCTTCGCCACCAACGCCACCTGTAGCTCCAGCGCCGCCAGCGCCGCCAGTGATGGTGTCACCACCGCTGTCTCCATCACAGCCGAGCAGCGTCACGCTGAGGCAAGCAGCCACTACCAATAAGTTTCGTCTCATGAATCGTCTCCCCATGTTCAGTTCATCCGGCGATACGGGTTGCGAATAGCACGGTTTCTCAAAAGAGGTCCAGACGTCGCAGGTCACTGCCTTTGTTGTCGAAAGGTGCTATTGAGCCGTCGGCTAAATGTGCGAGAGTGGCGCACGGATGCGTCGTAAGTATTGGACCGTTGATCTTCTCAGGAGCCTCATGCTGCCCTGTCCTGTTGTTCACATCGTTGGTGCGCGGCCACAGTTCGTTAAGGCCGCGGTTGTCTTATCTGCTAATGGAGGGCGATGGCGGGACGTGCTGGTGCACACGGGCCAGCATTACGATCCACAGCTCTCAGATGTCTTCTTTCGCGAGCTGAGGATACCTCAGCCAGACGTGAACCTCGAGGTGGGGAGCGGCTCCCACGGGGTTCAGACTGGCGCGATGATGGCGGCGATAGAAGAGACCCTGTCAGGTCTGACGCGCGGCGTTGTGGTTGTCTATGGAGACACAAACAGCACCCTCGCCGGTGCCGTGGTCGCCGCAAAGAGCGGTTGGCCCGTGGTCCACGTCGAGGCGGGCTTGAGATCCTTCGACCGCAGTATGCCCGAAGAGGTCAATCGGATAGCTGTAGATCACATCTCCGATTTGTTGCTTTGCCCGACACAGAGGGCGGTCGATCAGCTCCATAAAGAGGGGTTAGAGGGACGAAGCGTCTTCACGGGCGATGTCATGCTGGACGTCGCTCTTAAGAACAGAGAACGAGCGTGCCGGGACGCGAGCTTCGGCCGACTGCTGAGCGGCGCTGACGACCTACACGCTCTTGATGGCCTCGGGGGGGCCACCGCTGAAGTCTTGGGTCGGGGTCAATACACACTGGCGACAATTCACAGGGCCGCGAACACAGATGATCCTGCTCGGCTTAAGGGGCTTATAGAGACGCTCTGTGGCCTCGAGCGACCTGTGATTCTACCCTTACATCCACGGACACGGGGCGCCATGGACAAGGCGGGCCTCGTGTCGAAGGGCGCCCTGCACTGCATCGATCCGGTGGGATATTTGGATTTTGCCGCGCTCGTCGCGCACGCTGCTCACGTCGTCACCGACTCTGGTGGCGTGCAGAAAGAGGCGATCTTTCATGGTCGTCACTGCACAGCCTTACGCGACACCACCGAGTGGCCTGAGACCCTGGAAGATGGCTGGAATGTGCTCGTAGACGTTGACGCTGATCAGCTCCGAGCGGCGATTGACCGACCGCGACCTGAGAGCGCTCCACCGGTCCAGGCCTTCGGAGGTGGGCGGGCAGCCGAAGCGGTGTGCGACGCGATCGCAGGCCTACTGGCGCGTGACTCTAGATTAACGACGTTGAATTGACTGGAGATCCAGATGGCTAGTGACTCTGAACGCATCACTCCTTCATTACCAGCTCAGGCGAGCATGGCGGACTTTCAAGAGTATGTGCATGGCCTTGAGGCGTATCATGGCTGGCTCGATGTTGACTTGGTCCACAATTGCTTCCTGATGGGCGAAGAGGTGGGCGAGCTGTTCAAGGCGGTACGGAAGGTACAGAAGTACTATGATGAGGTCGGCGCCGATGGTGGAGACAAGGATGACGTCGCTGAGGAGATCGTAGATGTGCTCAATTACTTATTGGCCATCGCTAACCGATTGGACATCGACGTTGAGGCGGCGTTTCGCAAGAAAAACAGCCTGAATCTAACCAGAACTTGGCAGTAAACACACGCTGAGTTCAGCTCGCGATCCGGCGCGATCCCTTCCTAGTGGAGCTTTCCTATCTTTCTAGTTTGTTTCTCAGACCTTAATCGCCAGTGATGGTCAGGAGAAAACCATCCCGGTTTTGGACTTTTTTGCTGCAATAAATAGGTATTTTCACTTATCTTGTGACACTTTTTACACTGAGTGTCTCAAATGGGTCGGAACCAACCGAACCGTAACTGAAGGTCTGCCGATGATGATCCGCACCGTCTTACTTGCAGGTATCCTCTTTCTCTTCTCCGCAGTCGTTACGACAGCGAGCGCTGGCGTATGCGAAGGAACTCCGTTCGCTTGCGCTGTGGATGACGCGATCAACGCTGGACTACAGCACTTTCGCAATCTAGAGCGTGGGGCAGGCAATTTTAACGACAATAACGCCCGTCACAACTTCCTCGGCGCGCTCTCCTTCTTGGAGAAGCGACAGGGCGTCGGGTGGGCAGGTCGAGCCCAGGGGTACCAGGGCATGGACCCGCAGGACCAAGCGATGGTCGCCCGGCTCGTCCTAGCGATGATCAACCAAGAGGGCTCCATGACCAACCCCCAGGCTGTTCCATACGTCTATGTAGGCGGTGGCAACCTGATGGCGTTGTCGGCGTTCATCGCGACTGGAGGACCCGATGAGGTGGGAGCACCCGTAACGGTCACCCAGGCCATCGCGAACGGCGTAGTGGCCATGAATAACGTCCAGGGTAACGCTAACCCCAACAATGTGGGTGGCTGGAATTATGGCAACCCGGGTCCTTCCGGAGACCTATCGACGACTCAGTTCGCGGTCGCGGGCCTATCTGCTGCGGCGAACATCATCGATGGTGCTGACGCTCAGCTCCCCAACGTGGTGAACTTCTTGATGGCCGGTCAGAATGGCGATGGCGGCAGTGGCTATCGCCCTAATAACGGATCCAGCTCGTCGATGACGGCGTCGGCTCTGTGGTGCTACCGCCTCGCTCAGATCCCAGCCGGTGATCCGAGATCTCAGCAGAACCTAGGTTGGCTGCGTCAGAACTGGACCTTCGATCGCATGGTGGGTGGTGGATTTAACCCGACCAGCACCATGTACTATCTCTGGGCAGCAGAGAAGGCGCTGACCGTGTCAGAGGACGACGGGCTCGGCGGCGCAATCTATGCCGACGCTTTTGGTGACCGTGACCCTGCTGGCCTCGGATATCCGGAGGAGCCTGCGTCCCATTATTTTGACTTCGCATACACATTGCTTCAGTGGCAGGGACCCAACGGAGAGTGGGGCAGCCAAGCAAATGGTAGCCCACGTGGATGGAGTGAGCAGTCGAGCCACGGCTTCGCGTTGTTGGTGCTGGAGCGCTCCCTGGGTGGTGTCTGTTTAGACACTGATGATGACGGGCTGTGTGGTGTTGACGACAACTGCCCAGAGATCCCCAACCCTGACCAGGCTGACGAGGATGAAGATGGTATCGGTGATGCCTGTGACAACTGTCCTAAGGTCATCAATCGAAGCCAAGACGACACCGACATGGATGGAACTGGTGATGCGTGCGATCGCTACCTCTGTGTACCAGACGGTAACCCTGAGGTCTGTGACGGTATCGATAACGACTGCGACAACCTAACGGACGCGCTACCCGATGGAAGCCCTGTCATTGATCCAAGCCCTTGTGCGACAGGTCTCCCTGGACAGTGTGCCCAGGGCCATCAGGAGTGCAGCGCCGCCGGTCGTGTTGTCTGTCGGGCCGACACGAGCCCTGACGAAGAGGTCTGTGACCTCATCGATAACGACTGCGATGGGACCGCTGACGAGAACCTCTTGAATGAGTGTGGCACCTGCGGTGCGACTCCGAGTGAGACCTGTAATGGCAACGACGATGACTGTGACGGAATCGTTGACGAAGGTGGCGACCTTTGCGGCGCTGGTGAGGCGTGCCACCGCGGTGAGTGCGGTAGCTCTTGTGCCAATGGCCAGGGCTGCGCCGACGGGGAATACTGTGATGATGGCCAGTGCGTCTCATTGTGCGCTGGTGTCGAGTGTCCGGCAGGCCGACCTTGCGATCCAGCAAACGGCCTATGCACTGACCTCTGTGAAGGCGTCGAATGCGCTGACGGTGAGTATTGCGTAGACGGTGAATGTCGCGGTGATGGTGACTGCTACGAGTTCGGATGTCCCGGTGACCAGGTATGCCGAGAAGGCTCCTGTGTGGACAACCCATGCGCGGTCGTCGAGTGTGGCGACACCAGCTTCTGCCGTGACGGCGCGTGTGTGTTCTCTTGTGCAGGGATCTCCTGCCCATTTGGCCAGGACTGCATTGATGGACAGTGTCAGGAGATCAGCTGTGGTGGCGTGGTTTGCGCCGAAGGCCAAGCGTGTAACGACGAGATCTGCGAGGAAGACAACTGCAACCCTGAAGAGTGCGAAGAGGGCCGAGTTTGCCTAGGCGGTGAGTGCGCCGATAACCCCTGTGACGGCATAGAGTGTCCGGCCAACCAGCGCTGCCAGGTCATCGATGGCACTGCACAGTGTATCGCTGACTGGAACCGTGAGGTCACTCCTGAAGCTGACATGGGCATGGGTGGTGGCGGCGCCGATGGCGGCGCACCTGCCGGCGACGCTGGGATCCCAGTCGAGAGCGATATGGGTGAGCCAAGCGGAGAAGACGCTGGTGGCCCACCGCCATCAACGGACGGTGGCTCCTCAGGTGGTAACGGAAGCTCGGGCGACGACACCGGTGACGGAACGTCAGGATGTAGCTGCGATGTTGAAGGTGGGGCGCCTGCTCCGTTGGCGTGGCTCTTCGCAGCCTTTATTGGCCTGGCTGGTGTTCGTATTCGCCGTCGTCGCGGATAGGGAAAAGCTCGGTGTCCGCCTCCCGGCGGGCGCTAGCCAAAAGCTCGGTGCCCGCTTCCTGGCGGGCGCTAGCCGCTCTGGCTCCACGGTAACCGCTCCAGATCCAAGTTCCCCCCCGTCAGAAGCACACCAATGTGTTCACAGGCGGCGAGTCGCGTCTGACGCCTCGCCAAGATAGCGGCGAGTCCGACGGCGGCGCTGGGCTCTACGAGGAGCTTCATGCGCTCCCATAACAATCGCATCGCGGCGACAATCTCTTCGTCATGGACGACGACGACCTCTTCGACGAGGTCCCGAACGACAGGCCAGGTGTGCTCGCCGAGGCTCGTCCTCAGGCCGTCGGCGATGGTCTGTGGGTTCGTCTGTGGAATGAACTCTCCGGCCAGCTTCGAGCGCGAGGCGTCATCAGCACCAGCCGGTTCAGCCGCGAAGATTGGGACCTCAGGAGCGAGCTCTCGATAGGCCAATGTCACGCCAGAGAGCAGCCCGCCGCCCCCAACGGGGATGATGACGGCGTCTAAATGTGGGACTTGCTGGAACAGCTCCAAGCCGGCGGTCCCCTGACCTCCGATCACATCCGGATGATCGTAAGGCGGGATCAAGAGGCCCCCGGTCTCGTCGCAGACGTTGGCCGCAGTGCGCTCTCGTTCACTCAGAATCGGTGCACAGGGATGGATCTTAGCTCCGTACTCTTCGACCGCCTGTCGTTTGATCGTGGGAGCGTTCGTCGGCATAACGATGTGGGCGTCGAGGCCATGAATTCTGGCGGCGAGGGCGACGGCTTGAGCATGATTCCCGCTGCTGTGAGTGACCACCGCGCCTCTGAAACCGGCCTGAAATTGCTTCGCGATAGCGTTCATCGCACCACGAAACTTAAAGGCACCTACCCGCTGGTATTGCTCACACTTAAAATAAAGGGAGGCGCCACAGAGGGCATCAATGGTGCGGGAGGTGTGCACGGGTGTCCGGTGAGCAGCCCCCTCGATACGCGTCGCTGCCAGCTTAATCTCTGCTAGATCGCTCGCATATTGAGTCATGGAGTCGACCCTTGCCCGCTCGTCTGCTGCTTTGGCTGTACCCGCTCTCGTGGCTCCTCTTTCGTCGGCTCCGCATCACGTTGATTCTCTACGTGGGCTCTCTGTGCGAGGACCAGCACAGCCAAGAGGCTGGCCAGCAGAAGTGTGGGAAGAATCCACCAGCCGGGCCATCGAAGCGACGGTGGTTGTTCATTTTCTTGGGGAGGGGTTGTCATTGGGCTTAGCGGATCATCCACATTTGGTCTCTTGATAAGGGTGAGTGTACTCAACTTTGTGGAGGCGGAACATCATAGTGTTCGCCCCTGATTCGAACTAGTCATCAAGGTCACAGCGCCAAGTTGACGTTGACTCCTGCGGCTCTTCAGCCTCGACCTTGTACCATGCCCTCTTGGCGCGGTCGGAAAACTCGTGCGCGTGGATGTCAGCCCCGAGGGCGTCAATGAGGCGCTGAGCTGTCCGTTGGACCTCTTTGTTCGGGAGGATCTCAGTGTCGAAGACGAGTCGCGTCGGTTTTAAACCGAGGGCTGCCATACCCATGAGGTGCAGCTGGCCTTCCGTGTCCTCTGCGGTCTCAAGACGGGTCCCAATCCAGAGCCTCCACATGCGACTACTCTCTCCAAAGGCGCGCTCGTAGATCTGCCAGACACGGGCGTCTTTCGTGAGCACCTCGCCTGATGGAGAGAAGAGAGCGATGGCTGATTCATCCTCAAGGATGAAATAGGCGGCCCGGGTCAGATACGCGAGCTCGTCCTGTGCGGAGCGCTCCTCCGGAATCAGCGGTTCACCCGACTCGGGTGTATAGCTCATACGCAAGCGAATGAACCCGCTGTGTTGGTGTATGGACTCGGCGAGCTCTTCTGATACCGCCTCGGTTGCCCGGGCCAGCGCACCCGGGGTGACGCCCACTCCGAAGAACCCCATAGACCACGACGCATACAAGGAGGGGTCCTCATCTCTGCTGAAGGCGTCTGGCCATGGCCTAGATATAGTGTCTATGATCACTTTGCCGCGAGGATGTCCGGCATATTGGACGACCCAGCCGTCAGCGCTCCTTGACCAGTGTTCAGAGGCCACGGGTTGATGCCGACTCAAGACGTTCATACGCCTAAGGCGTGCTCCGAGTTCGTCAGGCGAAATCGGGGTGGTGCAGAGGATGTAGAGGCCTTGGGTGTACATCTAAGCTTCAGTCTGGATGCCTGTCCGTATTCTACCTTAACGACCGACCAGGAACCAAGCGGCGATTCCACCGATCGCGACAGAGAGCACGATCATGGGGAGGAGTACGTTTGAGCTAGATGAGCTCGTCGCTGGTTTGGTTCGCTCTTCATGTGGTTCTTCGCTCCAGCTCCACTGCGATTCCGGCTCGCCGGACTCGACAGCTAAGAGGTGATGGGCGGGGACAGCCTCCTCCGTCGACCCTCGCGGATCGACTCTCTCAACTCGGTCATCCGCCCCCTCGATGAGGCTCTCGGCCGGTATCGCGTCGTCCGTCTTGCCTGTGGCGTCGATTCCGTGGTCCTCAAAGAGGACCCCCTTCCGAACCCGATCGACGACCGCGCGGTCCAGACGGCCTGACTCCCCGAGCTGGCGTCGACTGATCGATGACTCATCATCTTCAGTGGTCGCAGGGTGAGTGACATCGCTCATCACATTGACGGTGTATTCGGGATCAAGTGAGAGGCCACTGATCAGTTCAACGGGCGCCGATAGCGTGTCGTCAGCAAACTTCATAGCGTTTGGCCCATCGGCCAGAGTAGGTGCCCCTCTGGGTACATCCGGGTGAGGCTCCTCTTTAACCCCCTGTGGCGGGATGGACGTCAGCTGCTCTGAACGTAGATTTACTACGTTCTCATGGTCTCGCTCGTCTTCGGCTTCGATCCTGGTGGCTGGGGGGATATCAGCGCCAAAAACGACCCCTTCCGATACGCGTGAACGGATTGAGTGGAGCGGCAAGACCACGTCGCCCGCGGTGGCTGGGCGGTCTCCAGGGTCTCTAGCGATCAACGACATGACGATCTCGGCGAGCTCTGCGTCTACGCTTGGTTTCACGTCAAGCACATGCCTCGGTGTTCCGGACATATGGGCCTCGAGGACATCGAGTGGGGCGCTGTGATGGGTGATCCCGTCGAAGGGGAGACGACCCGTCACCAACTCGTAGGCGACACAGCCAAGAGAATATAGATCCGTGCGTGTGTCAGGTTGAGCCTGGTCATGGACCGCCTCAGGCGCGATATACCCGATTGTCCCCAGGATTCCACGAGTGCCGTGACCTGGACCAGCGATAGCACGCGCGATCCCAAAGTCGATGACCTTGACGAAAGATGGGTGCCCAACGTGCTGGAGCAGCATTACGTTATTAGGTTTGATGTCGCGATGGATTACGCCGCGGCTGTGCGCTTCCGTAAGGCTACTCGCGATCTGGAAGAGGACATGTGAGACGAAGGGGTCTGATTGGCCCCCTGGCCTCAGGAACCGAGTGAGGTCTGTTCCGGACAGATACTCCATAACCAAGAAGAAGAGGTCTTGGTCTGCTCCAAAGTCCAGGATTCGAACCGTGTTGGGATGTGTCAGCTGTGCGGTTGTCTCAGCTTCATACTTAAACCGGGCCAACGTCTTCGCAGGGCGGTCGGTAGCGTCCATGATCTTGACCGCGACCCTGCCGCCTGTGCTGAGCTGTTTTCCTCGATAGACTTCGCCCATACCGCCAGCGCCAATTCGGCGGACAAGCTCGTACTTATTGTCTAGGACGAGTCCGTCCAGACTATGTTCGCGGTCCCCATGCATATGGATGCAGACGCCCCTCCCTAGAATGTACCCCGCTGACCTCAGCTACCTCGGTACCATGAAATAGTGTTCGGAGCGAGTTGCCCAGTGCATTGGATTAGATGGTGGGCCCATGTATTAAGAATCACATCGTCTACGACAGGGGGCGGACTGAAATCATGAAGACGGCCATTCAAAGTGTTCTAGGCCTAGTCATCGCGCTGAGCGTCATCCTGCTCGTCAGGGTGTCTATTTTTTCTCCGCCGACCACCGACGATGTAGAGGTGTTGTCTCCAGCGCCAGCATCGGTCGTCCAACGGCTAGCTAAGAGTCTCACCTTCTCGACCACCTCGGGACGTCATCTGAATCCGGCAGCTTTCCGTGGGATGCAAGATTGGATGCGCGCCGCGTATCCCCGCTTCCATGCGGTCACATCAGTTGAGCGTTTCGCTGAGCACAGCCTCCTGTTCACATGGCCAGGACGTGACTCGAGCCTCAGGCCGATCCTCTTCCTCGCTCACCAAGACGTCGTCCCAATCGAGGAGGGGACAGAGACGGATTGGACGCACCCGCCCTTCGCTGGCGTAGTCGCTCCCTGTGAAGATGAAGCAGGTCAGTGCGTCTGGGGTCGTGGAGCCATCGACATGAAGGCTGCCCTCATTGGTTTACTGGAGGGCGCGGAGTCCCTCGCGGCCTCTGGTTGGCAGCCAGAGCGTACTCTGCTGTTTGCTTTTGGACATGATGAAGAGGTCGGTGGTGTTGGCGCTCAAGAGATGGCGAGGGCCCTTGAAAAACGGAACGTTCGACCGAGTTGGGTGCTTGATGAGGGGTTACTGGTCACCCAGGGAATCACTCCTGGAATCACTCAGCCCGTGGCATACATTGGGGTGGCTGAGAAGGGGTACCTGAGTCTCGAGCTTGTCGCGCTTGGCGAAGGTGGCCACTCTTCGATGCCGCCGCCTTCGACGGCGGTCGGTCGACTCTCACGCGCGGTCGCTCGTCTTGAAGCGGACCCATTTCCAGCGAAGATGGATGGACTCAGCGCCGCCATGTTTGAGCGGGTTGGACCTCACATGCCCTTTGGGTTGAGGTTGGCTTTCGCGAATCAATGGCTTCTTGGCTCTGTCATTTTGGACAAACTAACGGCGAAACCGTCTACCAATGCGACGGTGCGTACCACGCAGGCTGTGACCATGTTTAGTGGTAGCCTGCAGGACAACATCCTGCCTCAGCGCGCTCGAGCGGTGGTGAACTACCGCATCCATCCACGAGACTCCATCTCAACGGTCATCTCTCGCGTTCGTCGGGTCATCGATGATGATGGAGTCACGGTGAAGCCGATCACATCGGGGCTTATGTCCGAGCCCTCGAAGATCGCGGATGTGGATGGTGTCGGCTTCGCCGCGATCACGCGCTCGATTCGATCAGTTTTTCCGAGCGCCATCGTCGCTCCCGGTCTCTTCATCGCGGCAACTGATTCCCGTCATTACTCAGGGATTGTGGATGACATATACCGCTTTCACCCGATCTTGATGCGCCCGGCGGATGGTAAGAGGATCCATGGCACGAACGAGCGGATTCGTTCAGATAACTTTCGTCAGGCCGTGCGCTTTTACGAGACCCTACTTAAGGAGGGTGCTCGATGACGAATATTTCACTCAGGGCTGGTTCGCTGAACTAATGAGATTTGTCCCGTCCCCATGTACTCTTAGGTATGGTTGAGCTCCGGCAGATGTGTGGGTAGATGAGCTATTGGGCATGTTTTAATTGCGACCTTCTCTTTGAGGTCGATTCAGGTCAGGCGACAGCGTGTCCACGGTGCGACCGCATGCTGGTTCGCCACCGGCCGGAGCAGGTCTTTGAGATCACAGCGGAGATGCCGAGGGAAGAGGTCCTTGATGACGACGATGACGTAACCCGCATCTTGCCGATCTCATCTCCGCGGAAGACCCCTTCGAGAAGCGAGGTCCTGGAGCGGACAACCATTCTGCCTCTTGACGGAGCGAGCGCTCCAAGACGTCGTCCCAGCGCTGGCAGATCAGTCGCCGCGAATGGCTCCGATCCAGGAGATCACGAGGTCTGGACATCCGCGCATACCCTAGGAAGCCCTGTCGCAGGTGAGCCGGGTCATTCAATGGGACCTGACCCAACCCCTAGGAGACGAGAGCGAAGGGGCCCTAAGGTACGAGAACGCGCTCCTAAGGCGATGGAGAGACGTACTCTAGACCACGCGCAGCCGCGCCCGCTGGAACGGCCAGAGGAGCGCGAGGATGACTCTCTAGACGTCACAGAGCCTTCACAAGGTAGGCCCAGCCTCTTCGATCAGGTCTCAGAGGTGTCTGGCACTGATGAGATCGCTCGCTTGGTAGACAGGCATCTCGATGAGTCCGTCGAGCTCATGGGTCCCAGCACTCTAACCCCGACGCGCAAGTCAACGAGCTCCTGGGGCACAGGGATCAGCGTCGCGGTCCTCGTTGGACTGATCGCGGCCGCATTGCTGACACGGCCAAATGAGAATGGACGTCGAGACGACCTGCCCACCGACATGGTGGAGACCGCGCCATTGAATCCCATCTTTGATGGCCTCGGGATTAGGTTGGCGCCCGTGGCAGGGGTTGACCGATTCGATGGAGAGGAGTGGCTGGCTTTAGGTCAGCAGTCAGCCCGGGCTCAATCCGGTCCGGTGCCGGGTCTTACGTCCCTTCGGAGCCTGACCAGGAGCATTATCTCGGATGAGGATGGCCCGTACATTAAGTCAGTCACCGAGGCGTTCTCTGCCACGAAGAGCCCCATGACCTTTGGCCTCGCTTTTGACCCGGCGGGCACAGCTGAAGATATCGCGCTGATCGTACGTTCCCTTGAAAGGGCGGGCAGAACTCGGTTCGGGTTATTGGTTGAAAGAGAGGTCGATGGACGTGTTGGCTTCTTTGGGTTCACCTTAGGAGGCGGCAAGATCCCTGCGATAGGGCATGCCGTCGTTCAGGTAGGAAATATGGGGGTTCGTGCTGACATCGTGGGTCGCGATGGCGCGGTCTCTGATCCAGCTGGAGTGCTGCTTAAAGACTCCGAAGATGGCCAGCTCAACATCGAGGCCCTCGACTCACGTTTGGCGCAGATGAGCAAAAGGCATCCCATGGTGCGGGTCGCTACGGTACACTTAGAGACCGGTTTAGATGTCCGAAGTATCGTCCGCTTGTTGCAGGCCGTCCGTTTTGGACCCGAGAAGGAGCGGTTTACAGAGATTCGATTGATTGTGAGGTGATGCGTTGCCCAAAGGTAAAGGACCCAAGGCGCACTTCCGCCGTGCTGAGATGATTCAGGAGATGCGCAACTGGGACGACCAGCGATGGAAGAAGGCGGCGCGTCGTGATCTGAAAGAACTCGCCTTGGACGAGGAAGGCATTGAGCGACTCTCAGCCGCGATCAAAGCGATCCTAAGGGGCCGTTAGCCCTGGGCGCGAGTCTTCTGGATCCGAGACTGAAGTCCGCGAGCACGCTTCGAGAGAGTGTCGCTTGACTGGGACAAGATGAACTTGTCAAAGCCCCCAACGTGCTCGATGGTCCGAATGGTACGCGTCGCTATACGAAGCGTAACGAAGGTGCCGAGAGCGTCACTGTAAAGGCGGCGCTTCTGGATGTTTGGAGTCATCCAAGCCTTCGTCTTCACGTTCGAGTGACTTACGTTGTTCTTCACGATCGGGCCCTTGCCCGTCAATTCACAGCGGCGGGACATTTGTCTGCCCTCCAATTCACGTAAAGGTGATCAATCTACTTTTGAGCGCTCATACCGGTACCCGGAAGATCGGAATCAAAAGCGGGCGGATATTTAACTGATCCAAGCGCCTACGTCGAATGATTCTTGTATTTTTTATCATTTTCTCAGGATCTGAGCAGTAGTTCGCCTCGGAAATAGACGTTCGTTCATCTCTTGATCGCTTCTCTTGAAACCTTAAGCGAGCGAAGTCATGCTGCAGAAACCAACATCACTGATAGGAGCCCAAAGTGGCTGATCTAAGCAATCGGACGCTGTTTATTACTGGAGCAAGTCGAGGGATCGGAAAGGCGATCGCGCTGCGAGCTGCGAGGGACGGCGCCAACATTATCGTCGCCGCGAAGACAGCTGAGCCGCACCCTGTGCTCCCAGGTACTGTGTATTCGGCAGCTGAGGAGATCGAGGCTGCTGGAGGACAAGCGCTTCCACTTGTGGTGGACATTCGTGACGAAGAGCAAGTGGAACGGGCGACGGCAGCGGCCGCCGAGCGCTTCGGTGGAATCGACATCTGCGTCAATAACGCGAGCGCAATCTTTCTCGCGGGCACACTGCAGACTCCCATGAAGCGCTTTGATCTGATGCACCAGGTCAACGTGCGGGGTACCTATGTGACCTCGAGGGCGTGCTTGCCCTATCTACTCAAGTCGGACAACCCGCACATTTTGAATTTGTCGCCTCCTCTCAACTTTGAAGAGAGATGGTTCGCACCACATACCGCCTATAGCTTGGCCAAGTTTGGTATGAGCCTCTGCGTCCTGGGCATGGCGGGTGAGTTTAGGTCCCAGGGGGTTGGAGTAAACGCCCTTTGGCCGCAGACGACCATCGCGACCGCCGCCATAAAGAACCTCTTAGGTGGTGACTCTATGATGCGCTCGAGCAGGACACCGGCCATCGTCGCTGATGCGGCTCACGCGATACTGACTCGATCTGCGGCAGAGTGTACGGGCAATTACTTCATCGATGAGGAGGTGCTTCGAGAGGAGGGCGTGGCCGATCTTGATCAGTACGCCGTGGATCCCTCGGTGCCCCTGACGCCGGATTTCTTTGTCTGATGCGACTTTGGGCGGCCTGTATAGTCTTCATGTTGTCGGGGTGCCCTGGCGGTGTACCACCGGGTCAGGGGATCGCTGAGAGCGCTGAGCTGTGCAAGAAGACTGGGCAGCGTTGTCGAACGAAGAAGGGACCTCTCGGGGTCTGCGTGCAGTCCGCACCACCCGCTCGTCACTGGCAGTGCACCCCCCAGCATTAATAGGTCTGTCTATTTAGTGGACGGCAGCTCGCCTTCGATGGCCTCAAAGAGGTCACTTATCAGCCGACTCGAGAAGTGATGGCCCAGCTTTGAGTACCGATAGAGCTGAGTGGGGTAACCTCTGTTCTTAAGAGTCAGGACCGCTCGCTCAGACCCGCTGATGGGGATGATTCGGTCCGAGCCTCCATGAAATGCGTAGACCTTTGTCTTCTCAACGCCCGCTGACAGCGGTTGGTCCGGGAGCATCCCAGCGATGGGGAAGACCGCCTTAAAGAGACGAGGAGAGCTCGCGGCGAGCGAGAAACTGAGTATCCCCCCCTGAGAGAACCCGAGGACGAGTGGTCGGCCAACCGTTGGTCGCTGCGAGAGGAGCCTGCGAACGGTCTCCAGGATCTGAACAGTCGCCTTCTGCACGCCACGAATGAGCGCGGGGTCTTTACCCCCTGAACTGGCGCGAATGGGGAACCAGCTATACCCGCGATGATAAGGGGTCGGCGCGCGCAGGGCGATGACCCGGAGCTGGGCAGGGAAGCGCCTGAGGAACCGTGAGAAGTTCTCAGGTGAGTCTCCAAGACCATGTATCGCCACGACCATGGGCAGCTTTGCCTGTTCCTCAGCGCCCGCTGTCGTGAACTCTACGTAGCTTAACTCGGTCTGGGCTTGGGCGATCCCTTGGTGTGTAAGGAGACCAATGAACAGCCAGAGGAGCACCAGCCATGGCTGTCTTAAGGACACGCGCCACCTCGGGAGAGATTGGCCGGACAGCCACCCGCCTCGGCTTGTTGTCGAGAGCAGATCCTTGGACAGTCGCTCGTTCCAAGGGGAACAACTCGACAGACGTTGTTCGTCCACTCAATATCAGCGACCTCCCAAAACTCCGTTGTGGGACCGCCAGATGACCCGGACGGTCTCATGGCGAGGGGGCCGAATGAGCCGGCCTCATCTCCGTTGCAGAAGATACGCACTGACACCGTGGAGGCTCCGAACCCGTCGTCATCCCAATAATGTACGCCTAAGCGGTAGGTTCCATTGCGTGGGCGATTGATGTTGAGGTTCTCTGGGCCCTGGCCCTCGACGTCATCAAGATCAAGACGTGGGTCGTCGAGGTCGAGGGGGGCTGACCACATCACCTGAGAGGGCGGTGGCATATCAGGTGTCATGTTATACTGAGCGATCTGTTCACGACACCTATCTTCATCGTAGGAGTCACAGACCTTACAGTTCACATAGTAGCAGTCGTCTCCTTCATCGCCGCTGTCGAACCAACTGCCGTTCGGAGCACGCAGGAGATGGAGGTCGACGTCGGAGGCGTCGTTGACGGCGTTGACATTCCACACCATCTCAATACGGAGATCGTCGTAGGTTTGAGTCGAGAGTTGGGTCGTACATCGACCGATTCCGCCGCGAACATCCTCGACCTCAAACTCTAAGACATACTCACCTTGTAGATCGGCAAACATCTCAGTTTGTAGGCCCTCTTCGGGATTAAGCTGGCTTGTCGATCCCGGTGGTTGCTGTAGCAGGCGCCAGACTGAACGACGCATGAGGTCCCCGTCTCCATCTCGGTACTGGCCTACGAAATTGTAGGTCGCGAGGGGTGGTCCAAATTGGTTTGGAGGACAGATCGCTTCGGGCGGAGTGTTGGAGCCACAATCGTCGAGCTCGTCGATAAAGGCGTCGCAATCGTTGTCTAAACCATCACAGGACTCCTCTTCAGGGAGCACCTGGCCGGTGCACTCCCCATAGCTCTCCAGACGACATGCTTGAACCCCCATTCTACAGGCGCTCAGGGGAGAGGCGAGGTCCTGAGGGTCACCTGCGTAGCATCGCTTCTCAGCGACAGCGCAGGGACAGCCCTCATCTACTCGGAGGTCGCAGTCATTATCGAAATCGTCGCACTCTTCAGCTTGATTCGGATCACAGCCCATGACTTGGGGGCCTTGGCCCGCCCCGGCGTCGCCCATACCAGCGGGTCCACCGCCTTGTCCGCCTGCGTCCTGTCCTGGTGCTGGGGACATTGGATCATTCGGATCAACGACCGGAGGGGGTACGAAGGTCCCGCCAGCCTGCCCTGAGTCTGGCTGCGCCGGCTCGCTCGCCTCAGAACATGCGACGAGCGCGAGAGAGAAGATTAGGGGGATGGGCCATCGCTTCATCTCTTTCCTTCTTTCGCCGTTTCGGGGTCATCTCAAGATACCTTAGCAAAAAGTGAAGCCAAGGTTACGCCGATCTTGGGGGGCCTAGAGATCCTTGCGTTCAAGATGCAGGCAAACACAGGTGGTCACTCCATCGACTGTGGTGCAGCTCGACGCGCCTGTCGTCTCGGGGTCACAGGGGGATTCGACGGTCACCAAGAGCCAGTGATGTGGGACCTCTGATGTCGACTCCATTATTCCACCACCACCACCGCTATGAACGACTCGGACACCACCATCTGATTGCACAAGATATCGACCGAGCTGGCTAGTCAGCGTATACGCGACGTCTCTCCGCTTGAGCGTCGCCGAGATAGACGCGGCCTCGCTGCGGTCTTTCAGAGCGAGGTCACGGGTACCATACGCATCGAAGGGCGGGACATGAGTAATCAAGACAGATGCAGAAGCCGGCGGATCTTCCCATCCAAGAGAGGCGCCTCCTAACCAGGAGCGGAGCTGGCGTCGGGCGTCGTCTCCAATGGCGCGATCTGCAGAGTCGATGACGGCGAAACGGACGGGGCCGGCGTCGAAGGCGAAGTTACTTGAACCGAGCATTCCAATATATTCTCGACCAGCCGATCCGGTTACATCGCGATCACCTAGGGTCGCGAACCAGGGGGCGGTAAGTCCGGAGTCAAGCTGATTGACTGCAGCCTTGAGTGAGGCGGAACTCCCATCATTGGTCAGGTCTCCGCTGATGACGGCGAAGCGGACGTCATGGTCATTTACGGCGTCTATAATCTCTCTCTGCACCTCCGAGTTTGAGGCGTTATTTCCCCAAACTGCGAAGGCGTAGTTATTAGAGATGTCCGTCTTGAGGCGGTGTCTCACGACGAGCGCTGCTGCCCTGAGGTCATTCGTCGCCTCTGGGTTCGACTCCGCGCACGCGCCGGCAGGCATGGGGAAGTCGCAGGTGTCCCTAGGCGTATGGCCGAGGAGAATCTTGGAGACCCTACGTAGCCGATCAACGCAGAGAGTCCAGTTCAGTTGAGAGGGGCCATCGCCCGTCGCTTCCAACTCGAATGGAGCCTCTCCAGCGAGGGGAGTCCAACTTGGGTTGTGCGGATCGTTTTCGAGGGTGAACCCACCCGCGCCGGCGATACGGGTCGCCTCTGTGGAGGCGTCGCTACCGTTCAAGAAGGTCCGCATGGTCCCGCGAGTGGACGCTGTGTTCATATGGGTCACCGTGAGGTGAATGGCCTCGGGGGCGCAGGTCGAGATCTGGACATCCAACCTGACATCGAGGGATTGAGCGCGGATCTTAACCAGCGGGACTTGCGCCTCGTCCCCATCCGTTCTTGGGTCAAAACTGATGATGCTCGCTCCGCGGACCGTCACGTTGATCTCGTCCGAGAGCGGCGCTGCGGTGCTCCCCTGGTTCAGAATGATGCGTGTTGCGTCCTGCGCTGTACATCCAATGAAGAGCGCGGCGATGAGCAGGAGTCGCGTCATCGGATGTACTCCAAGCCCATCCATATTCCGAGCCCTTCGCCGGCGACAACTTGTACATTGAGGCCGATGTCATCCCCGTATGCATGTCGCAGCTCTCCACGAATCGACTCAAGCTCGGGAGAAGCCCCAAATAGATAGACCACTTGGCTTGGAGCGATTACGCCGTTCGGATCTTGAGTGAGGGTGATTTGCACCTGGGTCTTAGAGCCAATATTTACGGCGGCGCCCGTCTCAAGATAAAGCCAGGAGTCATCCATTACCGCTTCGGAGAGGAGGGCCGGCACGTTGCCGCGTGTGTCATCAAATTGATATTGGCTTAACCCGTACCCGATACGATTCAGAATGTAGAAGCGCTGGAGTGTGCGAACAAACTTCCCCAAGTCGAGCTGAGACTGAAGGTAGAAGAGCCCGGAATAGCGGGCCCACCCGTCGGTTCTGTTTTCAAGACGTCCCAGGGTTGTCCCGAGCAAGACGTGCTCTCGGTTACGGTCTTCCCCGGCGAGCAGCCCTCCGAATGTAGTCGTAAACTCGCGGCGAGACAGATTCGCTTCGAGGTCTAGGGCGGGTCTCAGGAAGAACCGTCCGCGATTCATCTCAACGTCTAGAATAGCGTGGTGTTTGAAGCCATTGAGAGGGCTGTTTGTATAGCGATACGTCAGCCCTATGGAGCGTCTTGAGCCTAGAGGGCGACCCAGATCGAATGGCTCGGTTCCTTTGAAGGCGCCGACGATGTCGACCGCCCAAGAGCCCGCGAACAACATGAACCCGGCGTGGGACAGCGCTTGTTGCAGGCCTGAATACTCGGGGCTACCAGAGGTGTTCTTCTCCAGGAAGAAGCTGCCCGCCATCAGCCCTATGCCGAGCACCTCAGCGGCCAAGATACCAATGTCGGCGTTCGTGTCGCCTGTGTACAGGTGACCGGCGCCGTGAAAGACGATT
>CALELH010000418.1 GCA_937902595.1 uncultured Myxococcales bacterium | reverse complement strand
CGCTCGCCTCCTCAGCCCCCGCGATCAGATATCGCTCGTGGGCGATCTCACAGTTCTCTGCGACAGCGGGTGTCACGACGCACGTGATCGAGATGAGCGCCATCGCGAGGGTGGATGTCGATGTCTTCTTGATGTTCATAGCTTGGGTCCTTTCCTAATGATCTAGCGACGGACGGCGTTGAGCTGGTTACGCCATGCCTGTCGTGTTTGCAGCGAGGGGCTTTGGGCTACTCGTTGTGGGATTACCCGAAACTGAGGATCGCGGACGACCAGCAAGTTTCGTCCATCGACAGCGATGCGACCCTCGTCATCCTCGAATTCGAGAACGGGAGTTATGGCGCTGCCGAGGCGGCGAATGAGTCGCGGGTTTACCGCCGACCGTGTCTGGGCCATCTTCCGTCTCGCTCGCTGCTCAACTTCGAAATCCAGGGGGAGGCCTCGCCAGTATCCGACGATAGGCGGCAAACTCTGGTTCACGCCCACTTCGACAGTCACCATGCGCGTGTTGACGATGGCCCGTACATTGCGCCGACTGAGGAGATTCAGGAGGACGGCCCGGCGCGGCAGGCGGTCCGTCGTAAACAAGAAACGCCGAGTTCGCGGTTGACCGGCTGGCGTGACGTAGTCGACCGTCTCATAGAGCTCGACGGGCATACCCGTGAGCGCCGTTGCTTTCACCTCTGCGATCGCCTCCAGCTCGGCGTCCGTTGGCGCCGGCTGCGGCTGGCAGGTAGCCCGACACACGCTGAGCATCTCACCGCGGCTTACTTCGCAGTCGTCCTCGTCGCAGGTCTCGTTGTGTGAGCGGGCTTTGGTGTGGCACTCGCTCTCACAGCTCAGGTCTAGAGCTTGGCGCTGTGCCATAGCGACGTCGGTGAGGGCGAGGGTGGCGAACGCGAGGAGCGCGAGCCACGCAGCTGAGGGAAGCTGGCCTGCTCCACCGTGCTTCTTAATAGACATAATTCTTCCTTCCAGGCGAGCCATGGCGCTCGCGGTTGTGTTCCTCTTTGTGTCTTCATTGGGCCGCAGTAATGGCCGTCGTGCGCTGGCCCGTGGTCGTTGCCAGACGATGGTTACGACGTCGTTGAGGCAGTCCAGCGGATCTGGGTCCTGGGTGGCGTCTTCCTCCGTAAACACCACCGGGATGGGAGGAGGCGCAGGCTCAGTGAGTTGCGTGAAACGCTCCAATAAATCCGTAGCCAGAGGCGAAGGAACTGAATGGGGGGGTGGGGGGGTCGACATCGTGGTCACCTCATGGCGTTTTTCAGATGTCGGCAGTCTTCTGATTCGTGACTACGGCCGCTAGTTACCCTTGGTTACCTGTGGTTACTTAGGCTCGAATCCCGTCAAACGGGCCTAAGAATGTTCAGTTCGTCGTCACCACTCGAGGGTCTTTAATCCCGCTACCGGTGCCTTAAGGGAATCGGGAAAGCGGTAGGCTCCACGCGATTGGCTTGAGGAGACGATAGGCCACTGAGGCGGTTCGCCATTGCTGACCACTATTGGGTGGGACAGGCATGGAAGATTGGGTGAAGAAGTATGCAGTTCATGAGTCTCGTTGGCTTGTTATTGCTGGGCGTCGCCTGGGCGATGTCGAACAACAAGAAGATGTTCAATATGCGGACGGTCTGGGTCGGGATCGGCAAGCTGGCTGACCTCATGTGTGGCGGGCCTGATGTTGGGCACGGACAGCGGCGGACAGACGGCCGTCATGGTCGCGGCGGGGATCGGCGTCGTGCTGCTCATCGTCGGACTCCGCTTGGAGCCGGAGGTGGTTCAGGCTCTAGCCAACCCAACGACGCCCGAGACTCCAGCCCCTTCAAGGGAGGATGAGCCTCAGGCTTAACCCTGGCTCCTCCGGCATGGATCCCTAAACCTCCTGGGTGGAGTCATACCTAAGCTTTAGGGGGAGATGATTATCTCACCCGTCGCGCCTTCGGACCCAGCTTCGCAGACGAAGGGGAATTTGGCCCGACATCCCACATCGTGCCAGCGCTGTGTGCCGCCCCAATTGGCAGCTGCGCAGTCCTCGTTACCCCCATAACTGTCGGGTTGAGATGAGTCCCAGCCACTGTAGTCTAGGGCCGCGCCGTTCTGCCATCGCCACTGCCCTTCTTTGGCTAGATCGTCTAGATCGAGCCAGAACGGCTTCTGCGTTATGTCCGACACGAGCTCATTGATCTTAATGTTCTCGGCTTCGCTCTCGAGCATGAGCAGGTCGCCGCCCAGGGCGGCGCAGACCTGCCTCGCTGTCTCGCGGTGGGCGGCCTCGCGGCAAAGCATGTACTCACCGATGGGAAGGCAACCCTTTAGGAGCCGCTGGGGTGCCCTCTTCGTCTCGTCGATGGTGGTCCAAGGCGTCATGGACTCGGTGAAGGGGACAAACGCTAGACTGCCTCCGGCTCGCTTCCAATCCTGGAGTATTTGGTTTCGTTCCGAGAGGTGAGACCAGCTCACTGCCGCCCAGCCGCAGAACAGGAACATCACCAAGAGACTGAGCTTCGAGGAGTATGGGGTATAGGTGCGGCCATTGAGGAACTTACCCGCCCAGGTTGACCGAATGAAGAGATCATAGGTGACGAGGCAGATGACCATCGTCAGAAGCATGGTCAAGTAGTACTTGACCAGTATAGGGAGGTCCCAGAGAGCGAGAAGGTAGGGGATGGATACGCACAAGAAGATGTGGAAGAGGTAGACCCAATAAGATGAATCTGAGACATAACGCCAACCGTAAGCCCCCGTGTTTGCGTATCGGAGAAACACGCCCAATAATCCACGGGTGATCGCGACCAGGGCACCTCCAAAGAACAATGAACGGAGTAGATACCAACCGACTTTAGGGAGGTCATCTCCTGCCCGGCTGGCGTCCATCGTTAAATGCCACGCGCCGAAATACAGGCCCGCTAAGACAGCGCCGATGATGACTTGAGCCCAGGCGTGTTCTCGCAGATTTTGTAGATCGATCTTAGCGCTATAGACGACCCAGCCAAAGGCATAGAAGGCCAGGTAATACAACAATATGACCATGTTCGGAGCCCAGCGGTCCGATGTGGGGATGTCATCCCAGCCCAAGAGGGCAAACCACAGGGCGTTGAGCCCTCCAAGTATGAACAGGCTTCGCCAAGGGCTCTCGAATGTCCGTCGTACGAAGCTCTGAACCCGAGGCCAGGCGACCTCTAGGCGCTCCATCCAAAGGACCACCGTGGTGGCGATCACGGTGATGATGATCAGGTAGTAGAGAAACCACAGGTGAATCAGGTGTCGAGGCGGCAAGGAGCCGTTCATGGCGTCACCGAGCGCACGCCAGATGGGCTCGCTGTGACCAGAGTACAAAGAGGTCAGGTACGAGAGCCCCCAATTGAGGAGGGGCCAGAGGATGAAGAGGAAACCGAGGAAGGGCAGTACGAGTCGACGAAAACGGTTCTTGAGGGTCAGCCCTGGTCCGCGGCGGTACCAGAGCAGTGCACCGAAGAAGCCAGAGAGTAGAAAGAAGGCGGGCATCCGGAAGATGTGGATGAAGCCGATGGTGATCTCGATGGTGGTTTTGAGAGCGCTGTCGCCGGACTGCCTCCAGAGACCTGAGGCCCCAGCGTGGAGCACTACTCCGAGCATCATCAAGATCCCGCGTAGGGCGTCGAGCCCATGGATTCGCTCGCTCGTCGATGCCTGGGGGGGTGGTGCTTCCGTCATTTTATGTCAGCGCCCCCATCTAGCTGTGCTCCACTATCAGTACACGGGACAACGTCCCTGCAGTCAAATCACTGTGTCTGCGGCGACCTCAACAAAGCGCTTAATCCTCAAGTTTAGCCCGATTCTGTCGATATGATGGGTATAGATTTAGGAGTCCACTAGGACGTCAGGCGTAGGAACAGTTGAACAATGTAATCAGCCTCTTTAGACCAGGCCCGATGCCTCGCCATTCTCGGCCCCGCGGCGCTGAGTTGACGACAGCGCAGAAGAGCAGGGCAGCAGAGATCGCGGCTGATTTCGATCCGAAAACCGACAGCGTAGACATGCGTCGACAACTACGCGACGCCTTGCGAGCGGCTGACATTCGTCCAGGCGAAGATCTGAGGAACGTACTCAAAGAGGCGGGCTTCAAGATGGCTCGTCCTCCTAAAGAAGATAGTGACCAGGGTCTCGGTCCAGAGGTCCCGCGGCGTGAACCTAGGAAACTTGGTCCGCCGCCGGGCCTCCCCGATTTTGTCACCTCCTACGTGGAGCGCCATAAGGCGGGTGAGGTCTCAAACTCTGACGCGAGTCAGTTCATGGATAAGGTCCGAAGAATGGCCCCCACGCCGCGCGGCATTTTCGTGAACATCCTCGCGTAATCAAAGCGCCGAACTCGGCATTTGGGATCGGCCTGTGGACACCAGTGCGTGCTCTCGAGGGCAGCTGGCCCTAGAGTCTCTGCCAAGGACTTTTCAAATATACGATGACCACCCTTAGAGCGCCTTAGCCTCACCAAGTTTGAGTGTCTTTGCGTGCGCGTAGAGGAGACGGAAGAGCATAGGTGTGTCATCACTTCCAATCAGCCGTATGACATCACTCTCCCAGAGCTTGAGGGCAGCGTCGGCGTCTCCGTTCTGAATGTATCCTGTCATGAGAGCGACCAGGAGATAGCTGTTCTTTTGCTTGTCCAGCTTGAGCTTCATCTCCCAAAGGGCGATAGCGGGTGCCAACAAACCGGCGCCATCACGACGTCCGGCTCGCTGAAACAGCTCGACCCAGAGATGCAACTCTGGCGCTAAGTCTTGGTAGCATGGCGCGGCTTGGACGCGGCCCCAGATCGCGTCGAGGCTGCTGGGATCTAGGTCACTCGTGATCGCCGATCCAACTATGATGATGTCATGCCTAAGCCGGGAGACCGGGCGCTTTGTGGGCTGGCACGCAATGAGATGGTTACGTACTGACTCAACGGCGTCGATGAGCGACGGATTGAGGGGTTGTCTCTCAGCGTCGTCGTTTCCGATAAGACGCCGACCAATACTGCTGGCCTCTATCGCTTTATTGATGCGGGAGAAGCGGACGTCTTGGGTGTCTTGGAGAGTGGCCAGCGGTTTTTCAAGCCAGCCCTTCCCATGGGTGGTGTCCCCCAGGATCTCAAGCACTGGGATCGGGGCTGAGACCATCGCTGAGACGGCTGATGAAGAGAGGGAGAGGAAGCGCGAACGAGCTGTGTGGGCGTCCAAGAAGGGGAAATAGTCCGAATTCGCAGGTGCGTCGTAGCTGGCAAAGAGAGGCCGAAGGGCTCGAGCGTTCGCGATTCGATGGGACTCCAATACATTCAAGTTCAAGATTCGGTGACGCCACAGCTCATCGCGGATCTTCTTATTGTCAAAGACAGACTGACTGAGGGGGCCAATCTTGCCCCCCAGTCGGGCGACGATCAGGATGTTCGCGTTGTCTGTGGCGAAGAGCGTGTAGTCGTCAAAGGTCTTGGACAGCGCGTTGATCACGGAGGCGAACAGTTTGGGTTCAAGTTCGTAGAGCTGCAGCCACTGGGTCAGCACGCCTCCCTCGTTCAAGTGCATGGCGATACGACGGTAGAACTCCTCTGAGAACAGCGTCGCGACCCCGCTCACCCAGGGGTTTGAGGGTTCGGACATGATGACGTCGTATTTCGCCTTCTGCGCTGAGAAGTATGTGCGCGCGTCCTCGTAGATAATGTGGCTTCTTGGATCGTTGTAGACAGGATCATTCCGCGGGCTAAACAGCCGCGCGCCTTCGACCATTGCGGGCTCGATCTCGATGGTGTCTAGCCGCTCCAAGCTCTCGCTAGCGAGCAACATCGTCGAGGTCATTCCAGAGCCGAGCCCGATCACCGCGACGCTCTTAGCATCCGGATAAACAGCCAGGGGCAGGATCCCAGACAGCGCCTGGGTGGCTTCATCCTGGGTTGGTTTCCGTTTGGGGTCCAGATGAAGGGATGCGTCTGGTTTCCCGTTGGTCATGATGATGATCTGCTCGCTCTTTAGAACGTCGATGCTCGCGGTCTTACCGTCTCTGTGAAACATGGGACTGTAATGTTCAGTTGAGAGCAGTTCACCTGTTCGATACACCCCTGAGGCCATCTTGAGCGGATCAAATTGAACGCCTGTCGCGGCGAAAGCGACCACGGCAGTGGCGGCCAAAGTGAGGGTCGTTGGCACTGGACGGAGCGTCTCGGTCACCTTCCAGATGAGCGCGAGCCCTAGACAGATGTCGACGGCGGCGCCGAGACAAATCATGCTCTTGAGACCGAGGTATGGCAGCGCGATATGTGTCGAGAAGAAGACTCCGATAATGGCGCCCACCGTGTTCGATGAGTACACCAGACCTATACTCTTCTCACCGTAGCCATTTCGGAGCAGGGAGTAGGTGATCAAGGGGAGCGTCGTCCCTGCACAGAAGGCGGCCGGGAACATGATCGCGATGGCGAGGAGGTTACTACCGATGTTGAAGAGGAAGTAACCCTCATCGGTGCGCGACAGAGCCAGCATCATGCTGTGCATGCCGTCAAAGCTCATGTTGTAGAAGAAGATCGTCGCGATGGCGAGGATGCCCATGACCCACTGAACGCGGCCCAAGAACACGATGGGATCCTTGAGGGTGTCGATTCGCTTCTTTACCCAAAGACCTCCGAACGCTAATCCCGCTATGAAGGTCGCGAGCATCAGCTCGAAGGCATGGCTGGTGCTGCCCAAGATCATGCTCAGCATACGAATCCAAGCGATCTCATAAATGAAGGACGCGAGACCTGTCAGGCCCGCGACGGTGAGCAAGAGAACGGGTCTACCGTCGTCGGCCGTTGGGTCATCCTCGGCATCTTCGATGTCCGCGAGCTCGGGCTCCTCGACGTTCTTAGAGATCAGGAGCATCGTAAGGCCGATGAAGATGTTGATCATCCCTGCGAGCAACATCGTCCCAGGGAGTCCTACCCACTTAACGAACACAAACCCGGTGAGAAGGACGCCCATTGAGGCTCCGATGCTGTTGGTGAAGTACAGCATCGACAAGGATGATCCGGAGATCCTTGGAAAGAGGCGGATGACCCCTCCGCTCATCAGCGGGAAGGTCATGCCGAGGAGGACTGATGGAGGGAGGATAAGTGAGAGCGCGAAGATCTGTTTAAAGGCATAGACCGCCCCGGGAGACTCCAGGGCGGGCATGACCGTTGAATAGGCCCAATCGGTCGCGGCCTCGAAGAGAGTCTGGAAACACAGCGCGAAGACACCAACGGCGATCTCAACGAGGGCGTATCCCCTCAGGAGACTGCGCCATCGCGTTGAATAACGGCTGCTGATCCAGGCGCCGATGGCCATGCCACCCATGAAGATGGCGATGACGAAGGTCTGAGCGTGAGCTGAATGGCCGAGAAACAGACGTAAGTAGCGTCCCCACACGGCTTCGTACATCAGGCCAGCGACGCCCGACAGCGCGAAGATACTGAACAGCGCCATCCTTAGAGCGACCCGATCTTTCGCCTCGTTCGGCGCTTCTCCGTGATCAGACATGTGCGAGACCTTTAGCGCTTCCCTGAGGGCGAGAGCGTGAGCATGTGGAGTTGATGTAGGCGAATATCATACTAAACCTACCTAATTGGCAACTGGCTTGGGGAAGAGATCCACAAGACCATCCCCTTCTATGCGTGGTGGGGGTCCATCGTGCCTCCCGAGTGTCCGTGCATCCCGACGAGGACAACGTCTAACTAAACTCTCCGGTTGAGGAATATCAGAGGGCGCCGCGCTGGTCTCTTCTACGTGAGGTGAGCTTTCAAAGAGGAGGGGTCAGGGGTATGTCTTTATCTAACGGTGCACAGCTTCGTGACGCCAGGCGCGCTGGTTCCCGTGCTTGGATGGTGAGCTGCTTGATGGTCACGATGGTGTCACTTTGGGTCCAGATAAGCTGGTCGAAAAATTCGCCAGATCCGGCTGAATACACACTGAGTCAGCCAGAGCCCATGAAGGGGGACAAGAGCGTCTGGCCCGCAGAGTGGTCATATTTCCCCGATGGCGATGAGCTCCATGAAATAAGCTGGTCACCTCAGGGGGACCGCATCGCCCTCGTACGGCAGGCTCACTGGCCAGATGGTGGGGCTGCTCACAACTATTCAGGTTGGGCCCTCAGGATGCTGCGCCGTAAGGCGCAGATACTGCCACGGTTCGCAGACCCGCGGATCATCATCGTCAAGCCTGGCTCAGAGGAGGCGGTTGAAGTTGACTTCGGGTGGTCGCCTCGATTCTCACCAAATGGGCGGCGAGTCGCCTACGCCCGTCAGGAGAAGCCGATCTCGGGGATGAGGAGAATGGTCGCCTCCACCGGCGCGGGTAACCCGATCGTCGTCTTTGATCTGGGGACCAAGAAGAAGACTGTCTGGGCGACTCCAGAGCCTAAACACCAGTTCTTATCTCCCCGTTGGATCGATGACGAGACTCTGCTCGTGAGAGATTGTTACGCGACCAATGGTCAACTCATGGGGTGTCCAGACTTGGTAAGAGTCTCGAGGGACGGCGTTCAGGCCCATGTTCGTACACGGCCGGGTAGGAAGAGGCAGAGGTCAGACCCCACGGCTCTCTTTGAGTGGACCGACTCCGCAGAGGGTCTCGCGCTCCTACAGATTGGGGCTCGGGGGATCGGGTCGGTCGCGACTATAAAGAGCGTGTCTCATGACTTGTTCCTGGTCAGTGGCACGAGCGACAGCCCAGTTAGGGGCGGCGCTAAGCGGGCGTTATTCGTATCCGGTGGACGATGGCACACCGTGGACACTCGCAGCGGTCGGATTAAGCGACGTGGGCGATCTCCATTTACGAGTGATGGACTGACTCCGACAATTTTTGCGAGTCCGAGCGGTCGATGGATTCTTCACTCCACCTCTGCAGATGTCTTGGGGGATGGAGTCTATCTGACTCGCTCGCTCGCGAAGAAGACGACCCGTATTTGGTCAGGTCCGGGTGTGCTTATGCGGGCGCAATGGACACCCGATGAGGCCAAATTAGCTTGGGTGATGTCTCGTCGTGGATCCGGTGACCCGGACACCCGTATCGCCGGTGATGAGCTGCTTGTCTACGATTTCCCACGTCGTCCCAACCGCAGAGAGGTGCCGCCATACAAATGGCAGAGCGACTGGATGACTCATTGATGAGATCTCGGCGTCAATAGACCCAAGCGCAGAGTATGCCGTGCACGACCTCGATGGTCTCCCGGGGGACGCGAGCAACAGTGCGTTTCCTAGAGGCGATCTTGGCGCGGGCCCGTTAGGGTCGAGCCTTTAGGACTTGAATCGTCTCTTTATACTGTCCGTGAGTCTTTCTCGCCTGTGCCTCTAACGCGCGGATCGTCTTTATGGGCATCGTCCGAGTCGACATGCGGACAAGCCACTTCGGCAAATATCCACCCGGATCGACATTCAGGCTGTATTCGATCTGCGTTCTCTTGGGGCCCAGCCGGGTGAGGTGAAAGTAGATGTGGGACTGCTCGATGCGAACGACGCCGTCTACCCGCGGAGTCAGATCGGGTTGGGAGCGCATGGAGAGTCGGTATTCCTTTTGAGGTCGGATGGTCCGGGTTGTGACGCGCACGACCGTGTCTCGATCAGAGACGGGCCATGGTGATGAAGCGCGACTATACACGAGGGTCGTACGAGCATCATAGCGTTCAAGTTGTCGCGAGCTTTCGCATCGGTCGACCCACTCGGGGGCGCGCTGGTTGTCTAAGATAATCGCCATCAGGTGATAGATGTTGGCGCTCACTTCACCCACCCCTCTGAAGGTTGGTAGGCTTCTTTTGGGCTCTTCTCGAGCGAAGACCGTGACACCTTGGTCTCTCTCGATCTCTTTCCAGACGGGTTTCGCGTGTACCTCAGATGAGGTCGCGACCAGGACGAGCCAGATGAGCGCAGCTGTCAGGTCGCGCCGCACTCTAGAAGATCCCCGGAATGATGCGTTTACGTTCCTTTGGATAGTCTTCGAACGTCTCTTGGTACCAGCGATGATTACTCATGGCTCGGGGCACAAGGTTGGCTGCTGTATAGATGAAAAACGCGAAGCCTGCCGTAGACCAAGTGGCGATGGACCAGCCTAGCCACTCGAGCAACTCTCCCAAATAGTTCGGCGAGGATACCCAACGATACGCGCCGCCTTGGGGAATCTTGTAGCCTGTCTCCCCCGGCGCACGAAGGCGAAAGAGGACTGAGTCTGAATGAACATTGAGGACGAAACCCACCAAGAAGATCGAGGCGCCAATCAGAAAGCAGGGGCCCGTAAGCCAGTCTGCGCTGTATGTCCCCAGCTGGGAGATCCATCGCGCGTTCAGATATGAGTTGAAGCAGTTGAAGGAGGCGCCGAGAAGCGCCACCAGGAGCGGCATGAACTTGCCTTGGGTCTTAATCCTGAGCGGGAAGATGAAGGTCCGGTGGATATAGTGCCATTGCCAAATTCCAAGCAGGACCAAGGGCACCAACTCAGTCGCGTTTTGTCCCCGAGAGAAGACCCAGGCAAAGACAATAACCGAGGGGATCTCCATGAGGACCCAACCAAGTCGGTTGGGCACTTTGGGCCCCCAGCCTTCATTAGAATAATGGCGTCCATAGGGCGCGGTTATCACCAAGAGCGCGACGAATGTGATGACGCCGAGGGCAACCATTGCCCAGACCAGCCACCCGTGGAGGACCAGCTCACTCATTTTGCCTCCCCAGCGTGTCCATCCCCCAGTAACCCGGCGCTCTCAAACCATGCGTAGATGTCTCTGACGCTCTCTTCGATGGGCCGAGTTTGATACCCCAACTCCCGAGTCGCCTTTTCATGGGAGATGTTCCGGTTCGCTCTGAGGGCTTCCAGAGACTCGCTCGTATAGAGAAGCGGTCGCTTCATGAGACGGTCTATAGTCATTTGAAATGGAGCCCACCCTCGAGCGAGCCACATGGGGGAGACGATGCGTGGGCGTCGGATACCGGTGACACTCTCAGCCAAGGTCGCGAGGTCTAGGACTGAACGCCAATGCCCAGAGAGGAGATAGTTCTCGCCTCTTCGGCCACGGTCCTCAGCGGCTAAGATACCGGCGACTACGTCGCGAACGTCGACCCAATCGAAGCCACCATCTATGAGACTCGGTAGGCGGCGATGATACAGATCAAGGAACACCTGTCCCATCCGCGAAGGTTGATGATCATAGGGACCGATCACCCCCGTCGGGTTCACGATGACCCCATTTAAGCCCTCAGCGATCACGGCTTTCACTCGCGCCTCTCCGAGAGCTTTGGAGCGATCGTATGCGTTGTGCTTGGGAGAGAGAGCCCTTGAACGCTCCTCGTCCAGAGGCTCCGTTAAGGGGTTCTGGTCAAAGGCGTGAACGGAGCTGACATGTACATATCTCTGAACACCGCACTCTAGGGCCGCCGCCGCGGCGTTCCCTGCGCCCTCCACATTCGTGGACGTCACTAAACCACCTTGATCACCCTCTATGGAGATCAAGGCGGCGAGATGAAAGACCGTGGTGGCGCCGGTGAAGGCCCGCCTCAGAGAGTCGCGGTTCGTCACGTCACCTGGGACCCACTCGACGTCGTGGCCTTCGAGGAGCCCTCGATTCTTGTGAACAACCGCCCGCACGCTGCGACCCGAATCGAGCAGCCGTCGAACCAGGTTTGTCCCTACATGGCCAGATGCGCCAGTCACAACTACCGTCACGTTGATCTCCGTAGCCATCAATTGAGCTGCTCTTCATGAGCAGCACGGGATGGATTATTGAGTGATTCCAGCTCCGATAGGAAGGTCTATTCAGAAGAACTAGCGTTGGGATTGAGGACGACATTTCAACCGCTCACTCACGGCGCTCTGCCGCAATTATCGAGCCTGATACCCGCTGAGGGGCAAGAATCGTCATTCATAGGCTCTTGAGCGCTGGACCTGAGCGTCGCTTCTGGTAGATTGTGCCGCCAAATGGAGGGCCCAATGAAGATCCTGGTCGGCGATATCGGCGGAACAAACACCCGTCTAGCGCTCTTTGACGGTAAGGCTGTCGAAGAGATCGCGAACTATAGGAACGTTTCTCTCGGACACCCGTCGGAAGCTGTCGAAGAGTATATGATGGCTCACGGACCATTCGATGCAGCTTGCTTTGGGGTGGCTGGTCCCGTGGTCAATCAAGCCATTCAGATGATGAACGTCG
>CALELH010000417.1 GCA_937902595.1 uncultured Myxococcales bacterium | reverse complement strand
GCCTTGCACTTGGCCAAGAGGCTCCTACCCGACTTGGATGCAGGTCGCTTCATCGTCGTGGTCTTGGATGCAGGTCGCTTCATCGTCGTGGTCTCGCCACTAGACCGACTAGCGGCCGTCGACTTCTTGCCCTTCTTGCGCTTCTTGCCCTTTCTTCGCTTCAACTTGGAGACCGCAGACTTGCACTTACCACGTAGCTTTGAACGCTTTTTCTTGAGACACCTGAGCGCCTTCCTCCTGCTCTTTCCAGCCCTCTTACAGTGCTTTTTGATCGCCTTAGAACAAACCTTGAACACTCCCGGCCGCTTGCGCTTTGCCTCAGCCTCTTGTGCTGCACCTAGGAACGTAAAGCCAAAGGCCGCAACAAAGAGCAAAACCGTGGACGAGAAACAGCGTTTGAGTACATTCCCCATTGAGAATCCCCTGAATTAGATTGAAGAAAACGGCAGAGCCGAGGGTCCCGACGCTCGGGCCGGGCCAATCATTCAACAAATTTTTCTAAAGATCACGAATGTCCTCTTAATCGTCACCAGAAATCCAATCATGTACGGCGCGCCCCAAATAGGCTGTGCCTCCCGTCAGAAGCACCCCCCAAATGATATCTACGGGGACGAGGGCTGCTGGCCATCCTTGGATAACAGCCCAATTGGTCAACTCATAGGTTCCATATGCAAATAAGCCCATGCCCGCGCCGCGTCCCAAGGCGGACCGTCGGTCATCCGCCCCACGAACGGCCACCACGTACACAAAGACGAGATAGAAGACATAAAAAATGGCGGCAGCCGGGACGACAACAGGATCGGCCTTGAGAGGACCGAGATGTCCATTATAGAAATCGGCTGCGAAGAGACCGAGCCAGAGTAGATCGAGTACGGTGAAGGCGACGGCGGTCGCCAAGAAGCCTAGGGTTAGGATCATCATTTTGTACTCACTCTCCTCGTCTCCGATTCACCTCAATGCGCGGACTCGATCACTGCTCCACGCAGCGTTGCTGCTGGCAGCTCTGACCGTCGTCACACTGTTCATCCGTGACGCACTCAAGACACTCAAGGAGCTCTACAGGATCACAGTACCTAACCGAGCGTGCCTCTCGGCACACGAATCCATCAGAACAAGCGTCGTCGGGGCACGCCTCAACACAGAATTGTACGAAGAGGTTCCGTCCCAGTTGTTTTCGGAGGCAAAGTAAACCTTCAGCGCAGTCCTCACGACGTTCGCAGTAAGAGCATGCCCTCCCCTCCAATTCTACGGGACGGCACTCTCCTGTCTCTGGACTGCAGGCCTCGCCATCAGGGCACTCGACCCCATCGCAAACCGGTCGACACTCTCCTGTATCAGGGACGCAGCGCTCACCAGGACCACACTCAACAAGCTCACAGACCGGTCGGCACTCTCCCTCACCATCCCGCGGTTCGCAGCGCTCACCTTCGGCACACATCACCTCTTCACAAGGGTCGCGGCACTCGCCTGTCTCGATGTCGCATTGATCTCTCGGACAACGGTCGGGCTCGCACGGGCCTGCGACACAGTCTTCGCATTCGCACGCGCCGTTCGCGCACCGAGCGATCCGAACAGCGTTGATAGGCGTCACGGAGCAGTCGGCCGGATTGAACTGGAGTACCTCCCACAAGTTATTGCCCGCCTCGCCGCCGAAGGCGTCTGACCGGAACTCCAGACGGACGTCATCCCCACAGCGGAAGCTGATGGTGGCGCGACTCTCACTCCTAAAGGCGTACACGCCGACCGTATAGAGTCCAGCAGGCGGCGCTTCCATGCGGATCGTCTCCTGAGTCCCTCGTTCACCTCCCTGCGCATCACGGTCTAGCCCAGGCTGGCAGAAGTCCGGGCTGGGCGAACCAAAATGACAGTCTCGTACGGAGTAGTAGCTGCCCTCAGGATGCACCACATGGAGGTCCAGATCTGTAGGCTGCTGCGCATCTTCGTCCTCCGGCCAATCTAAGGTAATAATCACCCGGTCAGCGATTGCGTCGCAGGCGTCACCTCTACCGTCTCCATCTTCATCGGCCTGGTTATTATTGGCGTCCCCGGGACAGTTGTCACAGACATCACCGACTCCATCGTCGTCCCCGTCCATCTGGTCATTCCGCTGGAAGGGACAATTATCCTCCCCATTAGGGACCTCATCCCCATCAAAGTCTGCGTCGATACACGCGTCACCTACACCGTCTCCGTTGGCGTCGGCTTGGTTGTTATTGGGCTGCTCGGGGCAGTTATCACAGGCGTTACCGACGCCATCGTCATCGCGGTCTTCCTGGTTCGGGTTCACGGCGTCGCGGCAGTTATCTTCATCATCGCCAACACCGTCACCGTCGGCGTCGTCGACCTCACAGCGGTCACCCACACCGTTCTCATTTGCGTCGACCTGATCAGGGTTCGCCGCGCGTGGACAATTATCACAGACATCACCTAAGCCATCCTCGTCGGTGTCGAGCTGGTCCTCATTGGCTGTCTCTTCACAGTTGTCGGAGCTATCCGGGGTGCCATCGCCGTCAGAGTCTGTACAGACATCGGTCTGGTCCGGATTCGGGTTCTCAGGGCAGTTGTCACACCGATCGCCCACCCCATCTTCGTCGCTATCACGCTGACTGTTATTAGCAGCGTTCGGACAGTTGTCCTCTCCGTTGGCAACGCCGTCCATATCCTCATCGCCGTCGGGCGGTAGGTCGCACGCATCACCCACGCCATTACCGTTCGCATCGGCCTGGTCAGGGTTCTCCACGTCTGGACAATTATCCATCCTGTTAGGGACACCATCACCATCGGTGTCGATGGGCATAGGCTCACCGCCCATGCCGCCTGTCCCCCCGACGCCGCCCGCACCTCCAGTCGCGCCCGCGCCGCCTACGCCACCAGAGCCACCAGCGGCCCCCGCTCCCCCGGTCGCGCCGACGCCTCCTTGACCTCCGGATCCGCCGACTGCACCTGTACCGCCTTGCCCACCTGTACCGCCTTGTCCACCTGAACCACCAGCGGCACCTGAGCCCCCGGTCGGACCTACGCCTCCTGCGGCCCCTGAGCCACCCGCACCGGTCATGCCACCAGCCGCCCCTGCGCCTCCTGATCCAGCGTCAGCCGCCCCGGAATCATCGTGGGAGGCGTTGTCCTCCACACAGCCCGTAAACAAGACGATCATGACGCTTAGAAGCCCAACTCGAATGAGTGTGCTCATCATAGGCCCGTATCCCCCAATACAATTAACGAAATCACAAAGTATAATAGATAGTTACCGCCGCCCTACGCAAGAGTGTCTGCCACGGGAACGACTGACACGATGAAGTGGGCATACGCACCACTCCTAGTGAATGGTGTACGGTCCACCTCCTTCTCCCTTGCCAAGACTGGCAGGCTAGTACTTTAATCTTAAGGTGACTTCATTCCAGACCAACATCCAAGAATCCCATGGGCATGCCATGGAATACCGAAACTCCGATGGGAGTTTTAGCGCCGAGCTTTGGTTGGACGAATCAAACATCGTCCACCTCAGAAAGGTTGGTTACCAGACCATCGAAGACGCCCACGAAGAGCAGCGACTCATGGAGTCATTCTTCGAGTCTTGCCCCGAGATCGGGACCCCCTATCTCTGCGTAGACGCGTCCGAGCTCCGCGGACTCTCGCGGGAGACAAGAAAGTTACAAGCGGGGTCCATGGTCGAGAACCCATTCGGCGCCATCGCGGCCCACGGAATGAAGCTCATGCTTAGGGTCCTCGGCATGGTCTTCGCGAAGCTTAGCGGCGGCCCGCCGGTTAAGCTCTTTGGTACGAAAGAAGACGCCGTCAAGTATCTACTTCGATACCGAGAGGAGCGTGTTGGTCCCCAAGGAGACGGGCCACTCACCTCGAGGGCCGGGGTACACTCGGCCGTTCCTAAAGAGATGATGAACTTGACAGCGCGTTACCAAGTTCAGCCCCAGATGATTCACTTCGGCGCGAAGCAACGCCACACGCTCACCTTGCCGCAGTGGAGGTTTGAGAGCGAAGACGGGACGTTCGAGACCTTCCACACCATGGTTGGTTCCGACACATTGATCACTCGAAGCTTAGGGTGCTTGACCGCGAAGATGGTCCAAGCAACACAGCATTTTGATCGCGACGCTGTACGCGATGTCGGCGTCGACAAGATGTACTTCATTCATGACACGCGGGCTCTCGGCAAGGTCGAACGGACTGCGAGAGCTGCGATTAGGGCGAGGTTTGAGGGTCGCGAAAACGTCCAACTCCTCTCCATAATCGTTGGCAAACCACTCCACATGATCATGCTGCGCTGGATACGAGCCATCGCCCCTCGAAGCTTCCAACACTGGGTTCTCGCTCCCTCCATCGAGGTCGCCCTTGAGATGATCGATGAAGATCGCGGGTCACGGGGCACTCAATCTCGAAAGCACACGGGTGAACTACCCGGTCGTCTTCACAATGACTGGAGACCTGGCGGAGGTGATCAATCCGAAGAAGATTGGATGCCCACCGATCAAGAATCACTCATGGCGATGGTCCGAGAACAACGGTTACAATTGGCTCGCCATGACGAGGTTCTCGATTCCATTATCGACCGCTTAGGACGACTCAGCTGGGACACATCCCTTGCCACAGCTGAGCAAGACACCGTCATCGAGCCTCCTTTTAATCTCGTCTTCGGCGCTCTGAACCTCTTAGGCGCAGACTTTCGCGAGATTATCAGCGCGCTCAATGGCCATATGGCTGATCTCCAACAGAGCCAACGGCATCTCCAGAACGCACAAAAAATTGCGCACGTAGGAAGCTGGTCATGGGCTATCGAAACAGGTGAGCTGCAGTGGTCCGATGAGACCTTTCGCATCTTCGGGTACGAACCCAACAGCCTTGAGCCAACCTACGAACTGTTTATGGATCACTTACACCCTGACATTCGCGCCGATGTGCAGGCCGCACTCAAGGCCGCCATCGAGGATGACCTGCCCTATGAGAATCAGCAGCGCGTGATTCGCAAAGATCAGGTCGAGCGGATCACGGCCTGTCGCGGTTATCTCGAGCGAGATGACACCGGCGCCCCACTCCGAATGCATGGGACCGTTCACGACATCACAGACCTGATTCATGCCCGAGAGGCCGAGCAGAGGGCGATGACCGAGCTCAGAGACCGAGAGGCCTCACTCCGCGAGACGTTGCTTGACCTCAGCCATGATGTTCGAACACCGCTCGCATCGCTTAAATTGGGTATTGGGCGGCTCAAAGATGGCCCCCAGACAGACATTAAGTCTCCTCTTATCGCCGAGATCGAGTACTTGGATGGCCTGTTCGCTAATCTGATCGCCCTCGTCCGCTATAAGAGCTCAACGATCGAGCTCAAGAAACACTCCATCTGCGCCAACGATGTCATGAGACGGGTAAAAGCTCGCTTAGGTATCCTGGCGCACCACAGGCAGATCGCACTCGACTTCGCTGAATCCGAAGATGAACTCAGGATGATCGCCGACCCTCTGGCCCTCGAGCAGGCGATCGGTAACCTCGTCCATAACGCGATAAAGTTCGCGTCCGGCAACGTAGCTGTGTTGCTTAACCGAGAGGCAGATCGAGCCGTCTTCGAGATCAGGGATGACGGCCCCGGTATGCATTGCACCGAAGTTCCACGGGTCACAGACCGATACTATAGAGGGCTTGAGCGGCAGAACGCCTCAGGTCGCGGCCTTGGTCTGGGCCTCCCAATCGCTAAGGCTATCGCCGAAGAGCATGGTGGCGTCCTCAATATTAGCTCTATCGACCGAGAGGGCACCGTGGTTCGTATCGAGCTGCCATCATCGTTTCATCCTAATTTTCGTAAGTCTCAGCTTTGAGATTAAGACGTGGTCGCGCTAATACAGAGTGATGCGACGCCGAATCAAAACACTGTGGCGGTCTGGGACTAACTCGTTTGTGCGGACAGCCTCACTGACCTGCCTATTGCTCGTCGGGTGCCAGGATAATGAGCCTGTCAGTAATTCGACAAGCGACACCAATGCAGGCCCAGGCTGTACTCCGAGCAAGGTGAGCGATGACTGCACTCCAAGCCGCCTCGACGCCGGGCTAGGTGCTCGGACCGGTGACGCTACGGCCGGACCACGTGGCCCCCTTAGGCCCGATGCG
>CALELH010000416.1 GCA_937902595.1 uncultured Myxococcales bacterium | reverse complement strand
GGTGGCGACCTACCCAGAGGCAGGTGAGACTCAAGCAGAGATCATCGAGAACGCCGATAAGGCGCTCTATATGGCCAAGAATAACGGCCGCAATCAGGTTCGGGCCTGGACGGAACTTTCAGAGTCCTCCGTTCTGGAGACCACGGAGGTGGCTGCCCATGTTTAGGACTCTCACATTATACGGGTAGGTATGCGGAAAAGTTTCGTACTCGACACGAATGTACTCCTCCACGATCCCCGCGCCATTTTCACCTTTGGCGAAAACGACGTCATCTTGCCAATCTACGTCGTTGAAGAACTCGACCAGTTCAAGAAAGCAGTCAACGGCCTAGGAAGAAACGCGCGAGCGTTCGCCAGAGAGCTAGATGCGCTGCGCAAAGGGGGACGGCTGAATGATGGAGTGCGCCTAGAAGGGGGGGGGTCCCTGCGCGTCACGTTTCTCAAGGATGATCATACGGCGGTGCCGTTCGTCGCCATGAGGCACGAATATGACAACCTGATCTTGCGCTGCGCGCTCCAGCTTAAGAACTCTCAGAACGACACTGACGTCGTCCTGGTGACTAAAGACACAAACCTGAGGATCCGCGCGGACGCCATCGGTTTGACCGCGACTGATTTTGACCCTAAGCCGGTCGAGATCACGAGCCTCTATAAGGGCCACCGGAAGCTGAAGGTTGACTCGGAGTCCATTCGGTCTGCGTACCGCGATGGGTTCGCGTACAGCGGTGAAGAGCTGAACGCGAACGAGTACGTGGTGCTCGTCGATGAGGCGAGCGAGACCCACACCGCGAATTGCCGCTATGACCAGGAGTCTGGCCTCATCAGCGCCCTCGAGCGGCGAGACGATCCCGTCTGGGGGATCAACCCGAGGAACGCGGAGCAGGCCTTCGCTCTCGACCTTTTACTGGACGACGACGTCAAGATGGTCACCTTGGTGGGCAAAGCGGGTACGGGTAAGACCTTGCTCGCCTTAGCCGCTGGTTTGGCTAAGGCGACGGATGAACAGATCTACCAGCGTGTGCTGGTGAGTCGGCCGATCTTTCCTCTAGGGCGTGACTTGGGATTTCTCCCGGGTACCGTGGAGGAGAAGCTCGATCCCTGGATGAAGCCCATCTACGACAATATCGATTTCTTGATGGGTTTGAACGGACGCGGGCGTCGCCGAAACCAGGGACCGGAGACCTTAGTGGATATGGGGGTTCTGGAGATCGAGCCGCTCACCTATATCCGCGGTCGCTCCATTCCGCGCCAGTTCATGATCGTCGATGAGGCTCAGAACCTCACGCCCCATGAAGCCAAGACGATCCTGACCCGCGCAGGCGAGGGGACTAAGGTGATCTTCACCGGCGATCCTTATCAGATCGATAACCCCTATGTAGATGCCTCAGATAACGGACTCGTGCACCTCGTTCACCGGTTCCGTAACGAGCCTCTGGCCGGCACCGTCACCCTCATGAAGGGGGAACGTAGCTTGTTGGCGGAGCGCGCGGCGAACCTGCTCTAGGGAGCGGCTAGGCGAAAGCTGTCTCGGGTGTAGTCGAACTGTGGACGGCCATCAGGCCCAAGAGTCGCTCATCTTCTTTAGCTCTGCGATGGACTGACTGATACGAGCGACGTCCGCCGTTCTCCCCATGGCGGTCCATTGTGCCTTCGCTAAGGTCAGCGCTCGAATCCCCCTGTCCCAATGGCCCGCGTCTCTCGCGAAGGATGACGCCAGCGTGAACTGCTGAGCGATGTCTATGTCAGCGGCGTGGGTGCTCGCCATGATGATGTCCACGTGCTGCATCTGAGTGTCCCAGGCGTGCCAGTCTCGATCATGCCCCGAACAGCAGATGAGGTTCGTTCGCGCTTTAAGCTCCAGAATCCTTCGGCCTTGGGAGATGGAGGCTGAGAGGGCTCGGTGGAGGAGTAAGCCTGCCTCTAGAAACCCGCCCCGGGCGATCAGCACAGTGGCGAGATCAAGCTCTACCCAAACCGACTTAGGAGACCCGATGTGGCTGTAACGCTCTCGCGCTTCTCGATAGGCGCCTTCTGCCTCATCCAGCTGGCCTTTCATTCGATGTACTTCACCTTGGGCGTGAAGGCTCGCAGCGACGCCAGCGCGGGCGCCAGCTTTCGTCAACTCCTCGCGGGCATCCTCAATCAGGCTCGCGGCGGTGTCGACGGCGCCTCTCCTGCGCGCGATGTGCGCACGACCCAGCATGCAGTGTGCTGCTCGGACGACGTCGTCAACGCTGAGAAACGCCTTCTCGGCTTCGCCGTAGGCAGCGAGGGCCGCGTCATAATCGGCGAGCGCCCGGTGAGCAGAGGCGAGGTTGAGTTGGCAGCGAGCCCAGAGGTCAGGCCTGTCCAAGTCGTCATAGGCTGCAATTGCGAGGTGGAGCAGCTTCAGAGCGTCGCCGTACCGCCCTCTATCGAGGGCGATCTTTCCTTGAATTGTACGGCATTGACACAGCACCCCATTGAGCAGCCCTTGCTCCGCCTTCGCGCCTTGCTCGCTCGCGATGCGATCGGCGGTGTCCAGGTTACCTCTCAGGATGGATATGTAGCACTCGGCGATCTCAGGTTCGATCCAAGCGGGGCTGTTTTCGGGCACCCCCATGGACCTCAATGTGTCGCGCCACTCGAGCAGGGCGGCGGCGCTCGCGCGGTCATCGCCTGCGTCTAGGTGCTGCTCAATAGAGCGCCGGATCGGCTCGAGAGAGCCGTGTAGATCGCCGGCTTCGCGGAGATGTCTGGCTAATCTGGGGCCGTGGCGTCCTTGGCTTCTGAGGAGCGCTACGCAATGCCGATGATGACTACCATATCGGTCATTCTGCCGAGCGTGTAGCTCTAGGGCTTCTCGCAGCATACCGTGGATAAATAACCAACCCGCGTCCGTGTCACGTTCGTCGATGGGCTTGATGAAATGATCTCTCAACAAGTCTTGGGTGAGGTCGGCTGAGGGGGTAATACCCGCCAAGCGGC
>CALELH010000415.1 GCA_937902595.1 uncultured Myxococcales bacterium | reverse complement strand
TTTTGGTTAAGTGGTTGTTTTAAAAAGGGATTAATGACTGTTTTGCATTGTGGTGCGTCAGGCTTTTGTCTGACCGGGGTCTGCTGTACCCACGTTCTTAGTCGTGACTCTTGTAACTCGGGGGGCGGAGGCCCCAACTCGAGGAGACGCTGTCACGTACCATTGGAGCCGTTGATCGGATGACATCCCCTCCGATGGTAGGACGGCTGCTCAGGAAGGCTGTGCCGAACAGTATTTCGAATACCTGAGAGAACGCTTCGGCGCCGGTCGCCGGCCGATGGTCGGAGGAATATTGAACAGCGGTGAATAGCCTATGAGTTAGGCTTTCCTAGAGAAGATAGACAGGCAAAGCTTGCCAAGGAATTGCTGAAGTTCATATGGTCCTCTTGTGCGGAGGGGCGCAGGGGGAGCGAGACCATGCTGCATACGGCCAGACCTGAGGATGGACGCCGTCACGGCGAGCCCCCAGATCTGCCCAGGGCTCACCGTCCGCGCCTTTGTCACCAACATCGGTAACGCTCCAGCGCCTCTGTTCAATGTACGTTTCTGCGCCGGGAGCCCCGAACGGAGGGGATTCGAGATCGGCCAGGCCCAAAGCGAGGTCGTGCTCCCCCCTGGTGAGTCCGTCACGCTCAGCGCCGAGACCTCTAAGTTGTTACCTGGCCAAGAGGTGCGTGTTCACGCGGTCGCCGACCCAGATGATCAGCTACATGAGTGCGACGAGACCAACAACACAGGCGTTACGCCCATGGGTATTGAGTGCAGAGTGCCTTGAGCCGACTTGCCGAAGAACACGTCGCGAAGCTCCCCCTGGCCATCTTCTTTCTACAGCTAACGTCGCTCGGCGCGCATCATCGAGCGCCACGCCTTGAGGGCGCACAGTCGTCAGAAGCGCAGGCAGGAGCTTCGCCGCAGCTGCCTGCCGTCCACTCACACTGACCGTCCTGGTTTGGTTCACAGACAGGCTCGACGACTGGACCGGAGCCGGGCGCGCAGGCCAAGGAGACCTGGGGCCCACAGTCGTCAGGAGCACAGGCAGGGCTTCGCCGCAGCTGCCTGCCGTCCACTCGCACTGACCGTCCTGGTTTGGCTCACAGACAGGCTCGATGACTGGACCGGAGCCGGTCGCGCAGGCCAAGGATACCTGGGGCCCACAGTCGTCAGGAGCGCAGGCAGGGGCTCGAGGCCCTGCCTCACATTGGAATCCGCCTTCTACATCGACACAGGCTCTATCCCCGCATAGCCAGGTACCCTCGCATTCGCAGGTGGCCACACCCGAACATGCTCCGCGAGGTGCATCGACGCAGCCCTGAAGCCCATTGTCTGCTACACATATCAATGCACCGTCACAAACGTCTTCGGGCCCTGTACAGGCCAGATTATCGTTCGTGATTGAGAGCCTCTCAGCAGGAACATTTGGCAGCTGCACATCCTGTGCACATGCGCTCAATGCGAGCCCCATCAACACCATAATTAGCTTCTTCATCATTGAGTCTCCTGATTCATATTCATCATCTGCGATCTGATTTCTTCTGGGGCCGGTGACCGATTGTCCAATCGAGTTTGTCACTATTGACCCATGCCCTATATCGAGCCGTCTTATAGATAGACGCAGTTTTATGCGCTTCTTACTTGTGTTGGTGTGTTTTTGTCATGGCGAGCATCGAGTCCTTCACCAGGATCATTTCAGCTCCTGTTCCTAATGGACGCGCAGAGGAATGGATGTTGCCATTGCTGCTGGAGGCGAGCATTGTCAGGGAGTAGGGACGCGGAGAGACTTTGGGCTTGGGGGAAATATGAACCGTAAGACGCTCAGTATATTTGGCGCATTGCTCCTCTTAGCCTCGTGTTCCGAGCAGGGACAGAGCCCCGACGTAATCACCGATGATGTTGGGGGAGGGGACGCGGAGCGAACAATTATGAACGCAGATTTCGGTGTCCAGCCGGACGTCGGATTCATTATGGTTCCAGACGCGATGCCTAGCTCCATGGACAGCGGAGATATGAACTCTGTCTCTGACGCGGCCGTTGAGCGGGTAGACTCGATGGTGCCCCATGCGGCGGGCTGTGACCCAGCAGCTGCGCCAGTCTGCAACGGAAGGTGGCGGCGCGTATGCCGGCCCGATGGTTCAGGCTACGATAATGAGAGCTGCGAGGAAGGTGCCGTTTGCCGCGATGGGGGCTGCGTATCGGTCCGAGCTAATATCATCATGATGGTCGATACCTCGAGCTCCATGAATCAGCTGATCGCCGATGGGCAGGAACCGGCCGACTGTCAGGGCGACGCGTGCCCTCCCTGGGACTTTCCACAATGCGATGATCCCGAAGCACCGAAGACCCGTTTGGGCCGCGTGAAAACAGCTCTCAGATCAGTCGTGACGAGTGACGCAGCTCTCGAGGCTCGGGTGGCTTTGCAGCGCTTTCCACAGACAGAGGGTCTGCATCCCATTCCCGGGCTCATGCCGAATTGCCGGTTTGGTTGGTACGCTAACCACGATGGAATTACTCGTCACAACGAAGAGAAGGCAGTTGAGCGCGGTCTGATGGACCAATACCTCACCGAGGTCATACCGGTGCCTATTGGCGCAGACGGTGAAACGGACGTAGACGGAATCCTAGAGCATATTGACTTTATCGAAGGCGTTCGGCCGACGGGCGCCGATTGTCGAGTGCACCGTGATTGCCCTGGCGGGTTCTGTTTTGAGGGCGGCTGCCAAGAGCACACTGATCCGGAATTGCGGGGCGTCGGTCTGACTCCACTCGGTCAGAGCTTGTTCTATGCAGGCGAGTATTTTCGCCACTATGTCGTGAAGCAGGGGCAAGCCTGCGCCCAGGACACGGACTGCGGTTCTGCGGATTATTCCTGTCGCGACGGTCGGTGTAATGACCCGCTCTTCGCCTGTCGGCCCAATGTTGTCGTACTCTTCTCCGACGGACATGAGACGGAGTACGATGAGGCCGACAGCTTCTTTAACCCGCGGATCCAGGCGAAGCGATTGCACTATGGCTTAGGGTGTGCCGAGGACGCTGATTGTCTAAACGAAGCTGCCTGTGTTGGCGCGGTCTGTGCACTGCCCGGTGGCCCCGCTCCAGAGACCGTGTGCATGGGGTCTGACCGACCTTGCCAAGAGGACGCAGAATGCCCCACTTATCGCTGTGGCTTTGGCATGCCGAACTGCCCTGGCATGTGCGCGCCAGCCGGCTTGGATTATGTCGATGCGGATGGTCAAAATGTGGTCAAGAATTCGGTGGGAACCGCCTTTTCTCTGACAATCCATGTGGTCGATGCCTCTGGTGATCCAGACGGGAATTCTCTGCTCGCCCTCGCCGGTGGAGGAACCCATTCAACGGTCGACTTTGCCGATCCCAATGCACTCATTGAGCGCTTTCACACGCTCATTGGTGATAAACCCGACGTCTCTGCGTGCGAGTAGTCTCAGAACTCTAAACGGCGCTGGCCATATGCCAGGACAACTCTGAACAAGGGTCTTTGTCGATGACCACCTGCGCTTATTGTGACTCGGGCGCAGCCCAAGGGTGGAGCGGCCGTGTGTCAGCACTTCGCGCCCGGGATCCGCTAGCGTCCACAAGCGCAGCGTGTTTGACTGTTGCCGAACGAACCGTGGGGGCGTTATGGCTCGAGGATTAACCGTACAATTCGGGGGCGTTGAAACGCGCTTCGCCTTCACTAAGCTAGAGCGACGTAAGCTCTATGGCACACGACGCCGAGTTGCGATGGACCGGACGGGCGCCGCGTGTAAGCGGGCCTCATTGACCGAGGATGGTCGCTTCCTGCTCCGGCGAGGCATGACCGGCCAGGGCTATTTCACCGACGTCGGTCGCTGGGTCCCCAATGGTGACCTCGTGGGTCTGCAGGACGGCGCAGTTGTCGAGCGGGTCGAGAGCACCTTGAAGACCCCTCAGATCCTCGAAGAGAGCAGCACACAGGCGCTCCTCGATTGCCGGCTCACCGCTGTATACAGCCTGACCACGGATGCGGTTGACCCGGCGCTGCAGACCGCGCTCGATGGGGGAGTGGTGTTCACCTTTCCCTTCAATTATCGCGCGGACTACCACGCCGAGACGGCCTACCTCCTCGCTAACGGTGAAGGCACCTTCATTCTTGTGGGTCTCGAAGCGTCGCCGCAGTGGCTCGAGCCAGCGGCTTCGCCGCCCGTCGTCGATGACACGGACGCCGGTGACGATGACGAACTCGACTTCGAGATGTTCTAGGGGGACTCATGCGCAAGATCAGAATCGCCAATGAACAGGGCCGCGACGCAACGGTCGCCTATGAGACGGTGCGTGCCGAAGCCCTCCCGGAACTGGGCCTTCCCGACGAGATTGTACACTTCCGGCGCTACCTCGTCGCAGCGCCCATCACCCACCATGACCACCTGGTCACCGCCCACGGTGAGGACTACAGTCAAGCGCTCGTCGAGGGTGACCCCGAAGTCGATCTCGAGGTCGTCGGACGGGCGCTCGGGCCGACGGATGACGTCTTCCTCGACAACACCGGCGAGGTGCTCTTCGCGCCTCCGGAGATCGTCGAGATCGTGCTGGCCCCCGACGGCAGCGAGAATGCGCGCCGGGCTCCTGAGGACGTCCCCGCTAATGTCAATGAGCTGCTGCCGGTGCGTTGGTCGAAGATGACACTCAAGCGTGCGGCGCTCGCCCGTCGCTTTGCCTTTCGTCGCACCCTTCAGCTCCATCACGTCGATGGGCTGACCTACGACTTCCTCTACGGTATGGCGAAGGCCCTTCATGACGCGGACGAAGCGGTCTATGTGGGCGGGGGGGAGAATGGAAAAGAGGCGCTAGTCTTCCAGGACAATGGGTGTCCATACCGAGGATTCCTCGAGGGGCGCGTTGATGGCGCCAAGTACCAATTGCTGCTCCATCTATCATCTCTCGAGTTAAAGATGCCGGAGGCGACATCATGAGCGGTGCCGACGAAGGGCGATTCACACTCTTAACGGTCTACCGCCGCACGGTCGCCAAGCGCTATCGGAGTCTGGTGGAGTCAGAACTCAATCAGCTTCCCGAGGGACCGCTGCATGTGTCACCGAAGGTGGACGGCCAACTCTGGTTTATCGACGCCCACCAGGGCCAGCTCACCCTGCGGAGCGCTCAGGGGCGCACGCTGGATGGTACAGTGCCCCTTGTCCAGGAGCTGACGGCCACCTTGGGTGGCACGCTACAGGACACCGTCATCGCTGGTGAGCTCTTCTCCCTGGACGGTGACGGACGCCCGCGTGTTGGAGATGTGGCCCACGCACTGGGCGCCGAGGGCGAGCCGAACCGACTGGGTTTTCTCGCTTTTGACCTCGTCATCGACGAAGGCGCCACGCCAGCAGACGACTATGCCGCCCGTCTCGAACGACTCGAGGCCCTTCTGGCCGGTGGGAAACGTGGCAAAGCCATAAAGACCATGGCGGTCACCCGCACCGAGGTCGCAGGGCTGTATGCTGACCTCGTAGCCTCAGGTAAGGCCGAAGGGCTGGTGGTCCGCGGTGCCGATGGGCGGGTTTACAAGGTGAAGCCGGCCCTGCATCTTGATTGCGCGGTGCTCGGGTTCACCCGGCGTCAGGCTGACCATGACCAGGTCCGCTCCGTGTTACTGGGCCTCGAGCGGCCCGATGGCAACATGCAATTGGTGGGCTCTTGCGGCAATCTGGGCGATGACGAGGCGCGTCGCGCTCTGCTGGCCCGCCTGGAACCCACCGCGGTGCCCAGCGCGTTTCGTAAGGTCTCCAGCAGCGGCGCGCTCTACCAGCTGTGTCGACCGGAGACCGTCATGGAGATCGTCGTCAGCGACGTGCAGACCGACGACAGCGCGGGCAAGCACATCCGCCAATTGGCGCTCAAGTTCGATAGCGAAGCGGGATGGTCAGCCGTAGCACCAGTCGCCGGGGCCAGTCTCATCCATCCGCGGATCGAACGGCTGCGCGACGATAAACAGGCCACGGGCCTCGACGTGCGCATGGCCCAATTGGATGATCGGTGCCTGACGCCCGGGCTGAATGACGCGGTCGCCAGCGTATCCCTACCGGAGAGCGTGGTGGTCCGCCGAGAGGTCTACACCAA
>CALELH010000414.1 GCA_937902595.1 uncultured Myxococcales bacterium | reverse complement strand
CGCGGCGGGTCGTTCACAAGCCCCCGAGGACAACCCCCGTCGTGCTTTTGAGCGCGTCTTTGGGGACGCACAACCGGGATCAGCAGCATCAACAAGGCACGCACGTCGTCGAAGCATCTTGGACATTCACAGAGCTGAACTCACGGCGCTAAGGAGCCGCGTCAGCGGCGCGGAGCGAGCTCGACTAGAGCTGCACGCTGACGCTGTCCGTGAGCTGGAGCGACGTCTGGTCGACACGCCCAATCTTGATGAGGCCGCATGCGGTGGTCGAGCGCCTGTCGTCTTCGATGATCTTCATGCGCCTGAGCGCTTTCCTGAGACGTTGTCTGCACAGACAGATCTACTAGTGAACGCCTTCGCTTGTGGCCTCACTAGGGTCGGCGTCTTGCAGCTATCGCATCACACAAGCGAGCTTGTCATGAGCCGCTTTCCTGGCACGGAGATGTATAACCCAAACAGCGATATGAGAAGTCATCAGGCCAGCCACTACGGACCGCGCCATGATCTGTCTCGTGCTGAATACAGAGCCTTCGTACAGCAGAGGCGTTGGTATGCTGATCGCTTTGCGTCACTGCTGAGCGCCCTAGACGCTCGACCAGAGGGAGATGGCACGATGCTCGACCACACCCTGGTGTTGATGTGTTCGGAGGTCTCTGACGGTAACACGCACCTACACGATGACATGCCCTTCGCCCTCGCAGGTGGACCGATACGAGGCGGACGTACGATCGACGTGGGGTACCGTCGCCATGGCGACCTGTTCGCGACTATTGGCGCGGCCTTGTCTGCCCCATTCAACCGTTTTGGTCAGGAGAGCTCCGGACCCATTGATGGCGTCCTCTAAGGGAGCGACACGCTGTTCCCGACGAACAGGCCCCCCTCGCTCCAGGGGACATCATCTCTCGACTCAGGGACGATACGAAAGAAATTGATACTCTCACGTCGCTCATCGAACTAGACTCGAAGGCATGTCCATGGATTCGGGAGGGGGGCCCATGGAAGATCGCTGCTATCTACATACGCGGAGTGACGCCACGATCAACTGCGATCTCTGCGAAAGACCTATCTGTAATAAATGTGTGTTGGACGAAGGCATTCGAATCGTCTGCCCTGCCTGTGTAAGCGACGCCAAGACGCGCCGAGTCGCGGGGAGCATGGGTAAATGGATCTTCGGCGCTGTCATAATCGTAGCGTTCATGGTCGGCTTAGGGGTCTGGCTTACTCAGGATCGCTCCTTTGAGATCGAGAGTGAGCTCGATGTCCAAAGCGCTATCAATGACGCACCGAATAACCCCGACGCTTGGCTCGCCATCGGGCGATACAGACTCGAGAAAGCTCAAACCGCCGCCGACGCGGTCGCCGCGGTCAAGGCCCTACGCAGGGCCCTCGCGCTCAGGCCTGATCATGGCCCCACCCTTCTCGAACTCGCCTACGCCTTCCATCGACGCGGCAAGGTCGCGGAGACCCAGGACGCTCTGGCTCAAGCGAAGAAGGTCGGTAGCGTGGGTCCTAAGTATAAGAAGCTCGTCAGAGCGCTGAGCGAAAAGACTCTGGCCGCCCGCTACACGCAAGAGAAGCGTGACCAAGAGCGAAGAGAGGAGCGACGGGCGCGAGCCAGACTGAAAGCTGACCTGGCGCAGGCGCGTACTGACCTTAATCAAGAGCGAGAGCGTGGCGAGGTGCTCGCAGAAGACAACGCAACTCTGCGGGACCAAGCGACCGAGCCAAAAGAAGAGGAAGACGGCCGCTGTGATCTGGACGTCGAGGTCTCAAGGAGCGGCGTTTTGAAGGTCGAGATTGAGTTCGAAGGGACGCCTGTGAAGATGCTCGTGGACACCGGCGCATCTCACACCGTCATCAGTCGCGACGTCTTTGATGACCTAGGCTTGGAGTTGATCGACCAGCCACCAGTCCAGGTTAAGACTGCGAATGGTATCACCGAGATGGAGCGAGCGGAGATCACAGAGGTCTCTCTCGCAGGGATTACGACAGGCGGCTTGATCGTCGGGATTTGTGACGGGTGCGTGAAGATCAACGGCCTTTTGGGTGGTGAGCTCCTCCGCAGATATGGCGTGATGATCGACGTAGCAGAGCGGCGCGTCTCAGTGCGTGAATGCGATGAGGAATAGCTAAGACCGCGCTAGACGGCTCTCGTGGTGTTCAAGGCAGCGGTCTCAACATGATTCGAGTTCCCTGACATTTGAATGCGACCCGACCACTGGAGACCGTCAGGGTCGAGATCAATTCGTCATCGCAGTGGACGCTCACCCCGTCAGGATAGAGCAAGCTCGGTGCCGACAGGAGATGCTCACCAGTGCCCGCCGTCGCGATCTCGACCATCAAAGTGAGGCGCTCCTCATCGAAGACTGAAGATACGAGTCGGCCATCGATGGCCTGGGGAAATGGCCGAGCTATGATCCTGGCGAAATCGACTCGGAGCGGACCACGTTCAGACTCTGCGCGTCCATAGAGCCCCCAGCCGCCCTGAGACCACTCCTCGTAGAGCCAAACCGCGCCTGACGCCTTTACATCATCCATCTTGTTGAGCGCTTCTGATAACCACAAGAGGCCAGTCTCGGTCTTAGGGGAATTGCCATACTCTCCGATGAGCAGTGGCGTTCCATGCTCTTCGGCCTCCTCCTTAGCTGCCCCGACGCTCTCATGGAGCTTCTCTACATCACGCCCTGCCCAGCCGTTGGTGAAGACGTCCGTGTAGAGGTGTGGTGCGTAGACGGCGTCCTCGAAGGGAAATGGCGTCGAGACCGGCCAAGAGTCCAGGAAGTTTCGTAGGGCATTGGGCTCAAAGACCAGGGTCAAATTGGGGGCGACCTTACGCACCGCCCGGCCCACCCGCTCATGGAAGGCGGCGAGATCATCAACGAACACTGGCTCATTCATCAACTCGAGCCCCATGACGCCGGGCTCATCGGCGAGCACCTGACCCAACTTTGCGGCCATGGCCGCATATGAATCGAGGAGCCCATCAACGTTGTTGAAGAGCGACTTAAAGGCAGAGACAACCGTGGGGCTCACTCGACGCTTGACGAGTTCATCCTCTGTCAAGGGGCCTTCGAGCAGCTCGACTGGAGTAGGGAGAATAGCCCACAAGGGAGCGCCATCTTCTCCGATGTTCTTAGAGAACGCGTCTTGATGGATGTCGACAAGAGTGTAGACACCGTGTCTCCAACAGCCCCGAATCACCTCGAGGATCTGCGTGAGGTACTCATCATCGTACGCGCCCCGAATGGGCTCAATGCCGCTCCAATTGACAGGTAATCGAAGAAAGTTCTGGCCGAGGTCATTGGCCATCGTCCCGCAGTCATCCGCGGTGAAGAGCGGGATCTCTTGGAGCGCGACGCGCCCGTCATCGAAGGTAACGTCAAACAGCCCACGTACCCGCGCGTTGAAGCCCCGCAGTAAGATCTCCCGTCCACTTGAGTCAAACAGACGGCCGTCCTCAGCCACTACCGGGTCCTGAAATCCCCTGGCCTCTTTCGTCTCCTCAGCTGAAAGACAGCTGCTCAGGAGGAGGCCCATCATGATGGCGAATCGTGTCGTTACAGGAGGTCGTGTCGAGGATTTCATCTTGTCCCTCTAATTCGTTTAAGTCTGGGGGCGCTGAAGGCGTGGTCGGAGTTGACGCTGGTTCCGACTCGGTTCGAGTCCGCAGGGATGAGTCGTTAACCCAGCTGAAACTCTAGCCTGGCGAGGCGACGACCAGTCCGACACACGCGCTCCATGAACCCGTAATGACGAAATGTGTGCGCCATGGCGTATATCGCCAGTCGATTAACCGAGAGATCCATCAGCGCGTAACGATACCCCTGATACCAAGAGTTCGGGTCTATGGAGACGCCGGCATGAGCCTCGAGCGTCGTCCGATGAAGCTCGACATAGTGCTTAACTTGCTCCGGCTCCGCGTGAGGGCCCAGCACGAAGATTAGGAACTCTGCTAGGTCGTGCTGCGGGATGCCAATGGTGGCCAACTCCCAGTCATAAGCGACGAGTCGGTCACCTTGGTCCGTGGGACGAATCGCTATGTTCCTAGGGTTAAAGTCATTATGAATCAACGTTCTGGGCATCGACTCCATGGCTGGCCACCAGTCGTCCAGAGACCGAACAAAGCTCAGGTAGTACTGGAGAGTACGACGCGGGATCATCTCGGGAAACTCTTCGGTGGCGTGCACCTCAAGGGCCTCCCAGAGACCGCGCATCTCAACCATCTTTTCGCTGGTCATGACGGGCCCGAGCCACGGCTGGCCAAGGAGTTCATCTTCCCGTCCATACCAGACACTATGCAGCTCACCCAGGCCCCGAATCACGGTCTCGATGTCCGACTGTCGCCAGCCGGACACATCGTCCTCGGTGTTCATCAGGCGCATGCCTTGTAAGAGCTCCATAACCACGACATACGACTCACGATCGTGATCCTCATGCACCCCATAGATCGCTGGGACATGCTTAGTGAAGCGAGGGTCAGTCTGACGAAAGACAGCGAGTTCACGCGTGTGGCAGCCCACAAACCCGAGGTCCTGTTTGAACTTATTGTGGAAGGAGGCCAGCTTGCCACCGCACATCGAGGCCATACTGTTGACCATCAGGACGACCTCATCATCGCGGGGCTTAACCTTAGCCATGACCTCAAGATGCTGCTCGGCTCCCCCTCCATCACGATAGGTGAGGACGTAGGGGAAGTGACCGACCAGCTTGTTCACCTTGCGCGCGGTGAGCTCAGTGATGATGCTGCTCCCAGTCTCAAAATCAGCGATGGGCAACGCCTGAAGAACCTCGAGCGCCTCATCTTGGAGCGACTCTCTGAGACCCGACCTAAAGAAGGCGGCGCTGAGATCCTCTCGCTTTAGCCATTCAACCGGTCTGTTTCGCCCGAGCTTTTCATGAGCAGACGCAAATTGTCCTGAAGCGACAGCTGAGAGCGTCGACAGATCCAGAGCCAAGGCGAAGCCTGAGATAATCTCTGCCAGACGCCTTGAATTACCAGAACCTGCGCACCCCATCATCTCAAGGTAATCATGCTGATTGGGGAGGTGAGTACCGCCGCCGACGGTACCAACGATGAGACTCGGTAAGAGCATGCTCGCATAGACCCCACCCTCGACAGCCTCAAGATGCAGTTGGGCCAAACTTGACTCATGGACACACGCGATGTCCTGGCCACAGGCTGTAAACATCGCACCGATGGTGTTGGCCACGTTGATGTTGTAACCGATCATGCCCGCCTGAATACTGCCCGCCAATACTCCATGGTGAGCCCGCAACAGCTGGTCTGAACTGACCTTCAATACGTGTCTCAACACCTCCTCCGGCAAGAAGGCCTCGGCCAAGACTCGCGTTCCACGTCCGGAGATAAATGAATTGTAATTGACCTTTTTATCGCCGGAGAGGTTTCCCTCGATAATGAAATTATCAAACCGGATGTCATCGTGATGCGTCATCTGGCTCATCATCCACTGACACGCCTGCCAGGTGCAGGTCGTCGTCATGTTCT
>CALELH010000413.1 GCA_937902595.1 uncultured Myxococcales bacterium | reverse complement strand
GGGCTTCGGAGAGCGCAGCTGCGGCTTCGGTTGCAGCTCCGCCTTCCGTTGGTACACAGTACAGTTATGCTCTGCAGCCCGTGATGGGTGCTATGAACCGCGAGTACTCTTATGTATGGGATATCACGAAGGCCGAGCCGACCCCGTACCAGTTGTATCATATTGAAGAAGAGCCCGGCGCGATCGACTGGCGTAATGCGGTCGAGGTACCTACGGAGTATTATTACGACGCTCTGCGTCAGGACATGGCGGAACGGCACCCGAAAGCGAGTCCTTACGTACTGGATCATATATTGAGTTTGGAGGCCATGTTGGACATCGCTATATTAAGTGGGTTCTCTTTTGGGTCAGGAGCGAAAGCCAATCTTGTAGCTGAAAAGGGAGAGCTTCTAGGAGACTGGGTTGGACGACAAGGTCGATGGCCCAGCGGGGAGCGTATCCAAGCGATAAGGGATTTCCCAGTAATATACGAGCGTCAGCAGTTGCAGCAGTTTTTGGGCTGCACTAACTGGGTAAGGTGGTATATGACGGATCGCTATCCCAAATTGGTGAAGATGATCGGGAAGTTCCTTAAGGCAGATGTGCCTCTTCCGGAGAATGGTCTAGGGGGAGGAGACACTGTCGAGGACAAGGTCATCAAGGCGATCAAGAGATGTGCGGAGTACTTTATTCAAATCGCAGTCCTTGATGAAGCAGCGGCGATGGACGGGACGAGACCGTTAGAAAACCTGGCCGACTGCTCGGGGATCGCGTGGGGTGGGTCGTCCTATCAGATGAATGAGGACTTGACCACCTTCAAGGTGTTGATGACTGCAGGTAAGGGATTGACGCCGGCCCAACAGGCTTGGCCGCCCTTGACGCTGGAAGCCTATGCACAGTTGTCGATAAAGCGCGCGCAGGTAACGACACTGGGCTCCATGCGGTCGATCAACTGGACGGATCATGCGAACGTTACGAAACAGCAGGTGTTGGAGAACATTGACGTCAAGCACCTGCGATGGATATCTGAGATTATTTCGGACGGTTCGGTGATTCAGAGTCTGTCGGGACGGTCCGCGCTCTTGGGCGACGGGTACAGCCGTAACCCTTCAGATAGAGATGAGTTAATAGCCCAGCGGACCAAGGACCTAGAAGGTATCATTGGTCAAGCAAGAGGCTTCGATCTCGATGAGTTCTTGTCGGACTGGGAACCGAGAGATGCCCGGCCGATCCCGTGGACGCTGCCGTCGGACAGTGGGCCGGCTGCGGTCGTTAATTATGGGAGATGGTATTGGGTGGCACATCCGGTCTATCCACAAGAGCCTGTCGGGACAGGCGGTATCCTCGCAGACCCGTCTGCAGAGGAAACTGTCTTACCAGACCCGCAGGAAGCTTGGAATCTACCGCGTCTGATGATGAGCGCCGGATTAGCGCCCAGGGTCACGGCCTTGTATTTGCCGGATTATTTGACACCTTCGGTGCGGTTGGCAAAGAGCTCCCAGATGCGGCAGGTCTTGAACCACATGCTGCCCGGACACGAGATTAGCGTACCAGTGGCGGCAGGTCCTTTCGAGGATGATCAAGGCAATCCTGCGTGGTTCACTAAAGGCAAAGGTGCACAGACGCCTGCGAAGATGATCTTGGAGCTCAAAAAGGACTTCTTGACCAGCGTCGCTGCGGCGTTGAGGGCCGTCAAGGCTCATCGACCAACCGTTGTGGTTGCAGATGGTCAGGGAGCCCTAGTGGCCCTTGGTCTCGCGAATGCCTTGTGCTTGGAGACGTGCTTGGCTATGAGGAACGTCCAGCTACCTGAAATACCACCCCTCGCTAAGGCGTGGGGGGCGATTCGAGCTGTTGTGATCTCGACGCCGCGATGGGGAAAGGCCAGCTTGGACGTAGAAAGGCTGAGACGAGCAGTCCCGGAGATGTTTGATTTGACGAGTCCCTGGGAGGGCTTGCCCACGACATTCGTGGTTACCAAACATTCTCCGCTGCACTCCAAAGAGATGGAACTGTGTGAACGGCTTCG